>CALFPI010000742.1 GCA_937919035.1 uncultured Gemmatimonadaceae bacterium | reverse complement strand
CCTGTCAATGAGCCCAACGAAGTGCAGACCTTGATCTACCGTCGGGATCCAGGCGAGTCGGTGGTTCTGCGCGTGGTGCGCGATGGCGCCGAGCTGGACATTGACGTGGTTCTCGGCGAGCGCGAGCACGATCGCGCGCTGGCACGAGGCCTGCAGCGCGTGGAGCAGCTTGGTTTGACGGTTGCGGCCCTCGATGCCCAAGGCGCAGCAGATCTTGGTTTCAGCCCCGAAGTGGCCCTGCAATTGGGATTCGCTACCAACGAGCGGGCGGTTGTGGTTGTGGCACTGGACCCAGACAGCCCTGCCGCCGAGCGTGGCCTTCGCAGCGGTGACATCATTACCGAAATCGATCAGTCCACCGTTACATCTCCCGACGAATTCGTGCGCTTCATCGCCGGCCTCGAGGCGGGTGAATCTGCTCTGTTCTGGTTCTGGCGGCTGGCCGACGGCATCGATGTGCGCGCCTTGCCCATGAACCCTGCCGAGTAACTCCATGCCACCTGCCATATCTCTGCACGGCGCCGACGCTGTGCTGATCGTCGGCGACTCTGAACGCAACTGTGATCTGTTCTGGGCCACACGATTTCGAGCCCCTGATCCATTCATCTACGTCGCTACTGCGGACAGGGCGTGGGTAGTGGTGAAGGACCTGGAGCTCGATCGCGCCAGGCAGCAGGTACGCGGCGCTGAGGTTGTCGCCAGCAGTGTGTACGAGAAGCGCCTGGGGGATGACAGCCCTCCCACGGGTGTGCTGGCAGAGGTCCTGCGCGAACGGGGCCTGCGAAGGCTGCTGGTGGCGGCAGACTTCCCCGTTGGCACGGCCGACGGCCTGCGCGCTGCCGGTGTTGAATTGAGGATTGCCGAGGGCGGACTTTTTCCGGACCGCGCCGTGAAGAGCACAGTTGAGATTGATGCCATCGCCGGCGCCCAACGTGCCGCTGAGGCGGGGATGCAGAGTGCCGTGGATGCCCTTCGTAGTGCCACCATCGATGGCGATTGGCTCGTTCTTGATGGCGAGCCGCTGACGTCGGAGGCAATACGCCGGCGCATTCACCACACTTTGCTGGACCATGACTGCGTTGCCCATCACACCATCGTTGCCGGTGGCCAACAGGCCATCGACCCACACCAGGCCGGCTACGGCCCCTTGCGCGCTCACAGTCTGATCATCATTGACATTTTTCCGCAGCATACGCCGAGCGGCTACTATGGGGATATCACCCGAACTTTTGTCCGGGGTACGATTCCTCCCGGCGGGCAGAAGCTGTACGATACGGTTGCCCGTGCACAGGCAGCCGCCCTGGGGCAGATCCGTGCCGGTGTGGACGGACACACGATTCATAAGGACGTGGCGGCGCACTTTGTCGCCGCCGGTTACGACACGGGAGAGCGGGACGGCCGGATGCAGGGATTCTTTCATGGCACGGGCCACGGGGTAGGTCTTGAGATCCACGAGGCACCATCCCTGTCACGACGCGCATGTGTGCTGCAAATCGACCAGGTGGTGACAGTGGAACCGGGACTCTACTACGCGGGTCTGGGGGGTGTTCGCATCGAAGACCTTGTTGTGGTTGAGGCGCATGGCTGTCGCAACCTGACGTCCTTCCCGAAGGACTTGCTGCTCTGACAGCTGCGGGCCAGCCCTTCTCCGTCGAGCTGCTGCGACAACTGAACAGTAGCGCCGGCCGGCAGCTTCTGTTGCGCGTGCAGGAGCTGGCACAAACACTGCAACCATGGCAGGTGCTGGAACGCCTGCGTCGGGATACGTCGGCGGATCTGTGTCGCGCCGCCGTCTCTCTGCATGATTGCCGCCAGGCGGCGCAAGAGAAATTCGGCAATCTGGCACATGGAATGATGTTCGACAGCCAAGCTCTGCAGATGGCCAGCAGCGGCCCCGTTGCCGCGCACCGCGCGACTCGTTTCGCCACGGGGGAATCAGTAGCCGACATCGCCTGCGGCATCGGTGGCGATTGCCTGGCCCTGGCGCAGCGCGGTAGGGTCGCAGCCAGTGATCTCGACCCGGTCCGCGTATGGATGGCACGGCACAATGCGGAGTGGGCCGGCGTGGGTCACCACGTCGTTGTGACCCAAGCCGACGCTTGTTCCCCCGCGGCGCGCTGCGCCTCGCTGTTTGCCGACCCAGCCCGGCGCAGCGACGGCGGGCGACGGGTGCGACACGGCAACGACTATTCCCCCTCCCTGGAGCAGATCGTGGCCTTGCGGTCGAGGGTTCGTTGTCTGGCGATCAAGGTCAGTCCCGCCCTCGACGAGGCGCAATTGCCGGCGACGGCCGAGGAAGTGGAATACGTCTCATGGCGCGGTCAGTGCCGCGAAGCCGTACTCTGGTTTGGCGCGACAGAGTCGGTCCGGCGACGGGCTACCGTAGTCGGCAGCGGCTCGCTTCTCTGGGATGAGACGGCGCCCCCGGTCGTGGAGGTGGGGCCCCCCGGTCCGTATCTGTACGATCCAGATCCGGCCGTTGTGCGCTCCCATCTGGTGGGTTTGCTGGCAAAAGAGTTGAATGCCAGTCTGGTGGGACCCCAGGTTGCCTACCTGACAGCGGCGGAGGAAAAAGTGACACCCTTTGCACGTTGCTTCCAGGTCCTGATGCAGGTGCCTTTTGGTTTGCGGCGCCTGCGCCAGCAGCTGGCGGCCGAGGGCTTGCGGCCTACAGAGATCCTGCGGCGGCGCTTTCCCGTGGAACCGGCCGCGTTGATGCGCGATCTGCGCGAGGCAGGCAGCACTGGCACACGGGACGTCTCACTTGTATGTACGAAGGTGGCGGAACGACCGGTCGTGTTTATTTGCGATCCTCGCTGACATTGGGGATTTTCCCCTGTGCTGGTGCAACCCCGATCTCTTCAACCTCGATTGACTAACATGCGAAGCAAACTGGCCATCGGTTCTCTGATCGTAATACTTGGTGTGATCGCGCTGATCATGACGGGTGTGAAACAGTCCTCTGCGCGACACATGACGCTGGACAGTCTGCTTGGCCCGCCGAGCGAGGATGTCGCCGGACGGCGCATCCAGTTGGCTGGCTGCACGGTAGTCCCAGGCAGCATCGAATGGGACGAATACCGGCATCGCCCCGTTTTCCAGATCACCGATGGCGAGCGCCAGATGCAGGTACAGTACACCGGCAACGCGATCCTTCCCGATACGTTCCAGGACCGGGCGCAGCTGGTGATGGAAGGCCACTTCGTCGCCGAACGTGCTCGCTTTGAAGCGGAGATGGTGATGGCCAAGTGCCCTTCGAAGTACGAAGGGGAGAATTACGAAGAGCATCGTGACACCGTGGGTGAACCAACCGCGGCCACAGGGAACTGAGCCGGAATCATGGTCGACATTGGCTACTTCGCCATCTGCCTGGCTCTTGCCGCCGGAGGCTACGCGGTCTTCGCCTCACTGCTTGGGGCCCACCGCCATCACGAAGGACTCATCCGGTCCGGAGAGAATGCGGCCCTGGTCCTGTGCGGGTTGTACACGGTTGCGGCTCTCTGTCTGTGGTATGCGATCTTCACCAAGGATTTCCAGGTCCAGTACGTGGCGGAAAACACCAGTCGTTCGCAGCCGATGCAGTACGTGTTGGCATCCCTGTGGGGCGGACAGAGTGGCTCGATCCTGTTCTGGGGCTGGGTGCTGGCCATCTATACCGGTGCCACAATTCTGCTGAACCGGCACCGGTACCGGGCGCTCATGCCCTACGCCGTTGCCGTGCTGTCGGTCTCCTGTGTTTTCTTTGCCATACTTAGCGTTTTTGCCGCAGACCCATTCATTCGGCTGCCCTTCACGCCGCAGGACGGCAATGGTCTGAACCCGATTCTGCAGCATCCGTACATGGCGATTCATCCGCCGCTGTTGTACTTCGGCATGGTCGGTATGACCGTGCCCTTCGCCTTCGGCATCGCCGCACTCATCGCCGGTCAGCTCGACAACACCTGGTTACGAGCCATGCGTCGTTGGCTGTTGATCCCGTGGATGTTCCTTGGTGGCGGCCTTTTGCTCGGCGGCAAATGGGCCTACGTCGAACTCGGCTGGGGTGGGTACTGGGGTTGGGACCCGGTAGAGAATGCATCTCTCATGCCGTGGCTGGCGGCGACAGCGTTGCTGCACTCGGTGATGATCCAGGAACGCAAGGGGATGCTGAAGGTGTGGAACATGGTGCTGCTGTTCTTCACCTTCTTTATGACGATCTTCGGCACATTCCTGACTCGATCCGGTATCATCTCATCGGTGCATGCCTTCGCGCAGTCGAATGTGGGGGACTACTTCGTTGTCTATCTGGTACTGATCACGGTCGGCTCCGCCATACTGTTGCTACGTCGTTTGCCTGACCTGAAAGCCGAGAATCATCTCGAGTCGTTTGCCTCACGCGAGAGCGCCTTTTTGCTCAACAACTGGATCCTGCTGGCCTTGTTGTTCGCCGTACTCTGGGGCACCATGTTCCCCGTGATCTCTGAGGCCCTGACGGACGAAAAGATCACGGTTGGCGCGCCATTCTTCAATCAGGTCAGCATTCCCATGGGGCTGGTGCTATTGTTCCTCACCGGCGCCGGACCGCTGTTCGCCTGGCGGCGCACCTCCCAGGAAAGCTTCCGCCGCAACTTTGGCGTGCCGGCTCTCTGGGCCATCGTCACCCTTGTTGCCATGGTCTTGTTTGGGGTTCGTGATTTCTATGCACTGGTATCACTGACCCTGTGCGGCTTCGTCACCGGCTCGATTCTTCTTGAGTTCGCTCGTGGCATCGCCGCCCGTCGCCGTACGTCGGCCGAATCGGTGCTACGCGCCTGTTACACGTTGCTCACCAAGAGTCGGCGGCGGTATGGTGGGTATCTGGTACACGCCTCCATGCTCATGCTTTTTATTGGCTTCACCGGCACGGCGTTCACCGTGGACCGCGAGGTCGTGCTCAGCAAGGGCGAGTCGGCAGCCATTGGCGCTTACACCATCACGTTTCAGTCCCTGGCTTTTGGTGATGACGACACGAAATCGGTGTCCGCCGCAGCCTTGACCCTCGAGAGGGGTGACAGCTTCCTGGCAACACTTGTGCCGCAACGACACTTCTACAAGCGGGCCCAGCAGAACACGACAGAGGTCGCCATTTACTCGCGTTGGTTTGAAGATTTCTACATCATTTTCGTGGGTTCGGCTGAGGATAACGCATCCACCAAATTCCAGATCTACATCAACCCGCTGGTCGGGTGTGTCTGGTGGGGCGCTGGACTGTTTGTCCTCAGTTCGCTGTGGACCATGTGGCCCTCGGCGCGTGATCGGCGTATGGCACGCCTCGATCGTGAGTCCTCTCAGGCCGACACCTGGGAACCGACGTTGGCGCCATCATGATGCGCTGCCTGCGCCTGCTTGTGGTTGGTCTGCTCCTGCTTGCTGCGCCCGGTAGCGCTGCTCCGTCGGCGGAACAGGTCAAGGATGTGGCTCGTGACCTTGTCTGCTTGTGCGGCACATGCAACCGGGAGTCCCTGGCCACCTGCCTCTGTGGCACCGCCACAAGCGAACGGGCCCTCATCGGTGACATGCTGCATGCGGGCCAGAGCCGTGCGCAAATCGTCGCCAGTTATGTAGAGCGATTTGGTCCCATGGGCCTGGCCAAGCCGCCCGAAGGCTACGACGTCGTCTGGGTGGTACCCTTGCTCATGCTGGGTGTCGGTGTGCTGGGCGTGCGTCAGATTCTGGTCTACTGGCGTGGCAACCGGAAGGCGCCCCCCGCAGGTGGGCCGGCGCATATGGCTCCACAGAAATCCAGCGCGTACGATGACAAGCTGCGCGCTGACCTCAACGAGTTTGAGAGCTGATGACATCCATTTTGATACCCGTCGCTTGTTTGGCCCTCGTCGGTGTCTTTCTTGCCGCCATCGTCCACCCGATCCTGACACGCAAGGATGTATGGCAGCGAGCCACCGGGGCACGGCGGCAGCGATTGGAGTTGACCGAACGCAAGGAACAGCTCTACGCCTCCATCAAGGAGATGGAGTTCGACCACTCTCTGGGCAAGATGTCCCAGACCGATTACGATGGCGTGCGCAGCGAACTTGAGGTCGAGGCTGTGGAGATCCTGCGTCGTATCGATGGACTGGACAGCGACGGCGCCCGTAAGCCAGCACCTGCCGCCGATCTGGAGGCGCTTGTCGAGCGTGACATCGCCGCGCAACGACGGGCGGTGGCATCGGTTGGGGCAACCACTGCGGCGGTATCGGCGGCGGCGCCCGTGTCCGCCAAAGCCCATTCCTTTTGTCACAACTGCGGCGAGGCCCGCACCTCCGAGCACAGGTTCTGCCCGCATTGCGGCCAGTCCTTCACAAACGCCGTTTCATGAGCTGCAGTCCCCGTCCGTTTCGTGTCGTGTGCAAGGGCGTCTGGCAGTGGGCTGTTGCCCTGGTGTTGGGCGCCGGCTCTCTGTCGGCCGAGACCATCTCCGGCTACGTGCTGGACGCGCAGAATGATGTGCGTCTGGCCGATGTAGAGGTTGCTTTTTTGGTGGCCGGCGAAGCCGGCCTGTCCGAGATGGTTCGGCACCGCACGGACGAGGAGGGTGTTTTCGCCTTTTCGGGCCCCTTCCTCACCACTGGCACTTCCTTTGTCCTGGTCGCCCATTATGCCGGCCTTGAGTACGCCACGGACGCGCTGGAGGCTGGTGCTCAGGATGAAGTGATCATCGAAGTCTTTGATGGTACCGAGGATGAGAGCCAGATTCGCATTGATGGCCACCACCTGTTTCTGGCCATCACCGAAGCCGGGATCGATGTAGCCCAGTTGGTTCATATCGATAATCTCAGCCCCTCCACCTATATGGGGCGCAACGTCGGCGACAGCAGACAGGTGTTTCAGTTGCAGGTACCGGACGGCGCCACCGCCTTGCAGGGCCATTCTGGGCAACTGTTTCGTGCCAGTCCGTCACGTTTGTTCACGGACACCCCCTTACCGCCGGGCCGCTCTCAGATCTCCTTCACGGTACAACTGGCAGCAGAGGATTTTTCTGGGGTCTACGAACATGAGGTGCTGTATCCGACGGCGCGCCTGGAACTATTTCTGCAACCCAGTGACATTGAGCTGCCGGCGGCCCTGTTCGAGGATCTCGGTGAAATCCAGTTGCACGATCAGCAGTATCGCCATTATCGCATACCCCAACTGAGCCCTGGCCGTACCGTGGCCATACCACTGCCTTTTTCGCCACCACTGCGCTGGGTTCTCAAGTGGGGCATGGCCGCTTTCGTTCTGGCACTCCTGGCCTTTGCTCTTTCCATGACGCGACGGACGGAAACGCGGTCCAGGGGCATGTCACCGGACGAGGAGAAACAGGCGTTGATCGTACAATTGGCAGGCATCGATGACCGACTTGTAGTGGCGACCGGGGCTGATACCGAGGCCCTGCGACAGCAGCGCAGTGAACTGAAAGAGCGCCTCGTCGGCCTCTATCGTCGGTTGAGTTGAGACGGTAAACATTTGGAACTGCGGGCAGAGTCAGTACACAAACGGTTCGGCACGGCCGTAGCCCTGGCCGGTGTTGACCTGACCGCTGCAGCGGATACCCACCTGCTGCTGGCCGGTGCCAATGGGGCTGGCAAGACGACGCTGTTGCGGCTGTTTGCCGGTCTCACCGGACCCACCGAGGGCCGCGTGATGATTGGCGGCCAGGACCCGCGCCGATCGACGGCTCAACGCTGGCGCCTGGGACTGCTGTCCCACCAGACCTTGCTGTATGATGACCTGACGGCGGCGGAGAACCTGCGCTTTTTTGGCGGCCTCTACGGGTTGGGTGTGGAGACGGTGTCTTCCGCCCTGGTCGCCGTCGATCTGGCCGACCACGCGGAGGCAAAGGTCGGTGGCTTTTCCCGCGGCATGAAGCAGCGCCTGGCACTGGCACGGGCGACCCTGCATACACCGGAAGTGTTGCTGCTTGACGAGCCCTTTACCGGACTGGACCGACGGTCCGCCCGGACCTTGTCGACACGGCTCCTGGAGCGAACGCGGCAACCCGGGGTGTCCTCCGTTCTGGTGACCCACAACGTCGAGGAAGCAGCGCAGTTCGTGAACCGTGTCATCATCCTGCGGGGCGGGCGTGTCGTGTGTGACGAGCCCTGGTCGGCGCGGGACGGCGCGCTGCTGCAGGCGCTGTGTGATCATCATCAGGAGGTCCCGCGATGAGCGCCGTGCCGAGTACATGGGCGCATACCCGGATTCTTCTGCGCAAAGATCTGGTCGCCGAGTGGCGGACCAAGGAACGCCTGAGTCCGATGGTGTTCTTTGTTCTGCTGGTGTTGCTGGTGTTCAACTTTGGCTTTGAGCTAGGTGGCGCCGCGCTATGGGAGATCGGCCCCGGCGTACTGTGGACGTCCTTCGTCTTTGCCAGTCTCTTTGGCTTGCAGCGAACATTCGCTGCAGAGGGTGCCAACGATTGCCTCGACGGGTTGCTGGCAGCCCCGGTGGAACGGGGTGCGCTGTACCTGGCCAAGATGCTGGGCAATGTGCTGTTCCTGCTCGGAGTCGAGTTGCTCACCTTGCCGATGTTCGGTCTCTTCTTTAACCTCACTCCGGGCCTGTATCTGCTGCCGTTGTTCGTGGTCTTCCTGCTGGGGTCGGCGAGCGTAGCGTCGATTGGCACCTTGTTCGCCGCCATGGCCGGTCACTCGCGATTGCGTGAGTTCCTGTTGCCGCTGCTGGTATTGCCCATGCTGATTCCGGCCCTGATCTCATGCGTGGCAGCAACGGGCGTGATCCTGGAAGGTGGCATACCCGGCCGTGGCACTGAGCTGTGGCCGGCGGAGCTGACCGTGCACGTAGGTATGCTCGGCCTGTTCGCCGTCGTCTTCACGACGCTGGCGTGGATGCTGTTTGATTTCGTCATCGAAGAATGATCTCACTGCCAATGTCTCGAATCCTGTCCATCGTTGTGACACTCGCCATGCTTGTCGCTGTGTGCGCCGTCTTTCTCTACGCACCCACCGAGAGACAGATGGGGGATGTGCAGCGGATATTCTACTTCCATGTGTCGGCAGCCCTGTCGGCGGCGACGGCGTACTTCCTGGTGTTTCTCGGCAGCGTTCAGTATTTGCGTACCCGTGCCGATCGCTGGGACCGCTTTGCCAAGGTAAGTGCAGAGCTTGGCATCGCCTTCTCTGCGTTCGTGCTCTTCAGCGGCCCCCTGTGGGCGCGACCGATCTGGGGCGTATTCTGGCGCTGGGAGCCACGGCTGACAACGATGCTGATCACCTTCACCATCTATGTGGCTTATCTGATGGTGCGCTCCTACGGCGAGCCGGGGGAGCGCACGCAACGCTTCGCTGCCGTCGTTGGCATCGTGGCTTTTGTCAACGTGCCGCTGGTGCACTACTCCATCAACATGTGGGCCGCCGATCAACAGTTGCATCCACCCAAAGTCGAACTCGATCCGGCCATGTTGTACACCAAATTGATCTGCTACTTCACTTTCGCCTGCCTGTTCACATTGCTGATGCGGCTGCGCCTGCAACAGGAGCGCCAGGCGGCGCGACTGGAAGCATTGTCACGACGCACCCAGCAATAGATGGAGATATCTGAGTGGATACCGGTCTGATCTACCTGGCCATCGCCTATGGCGGATTTTTTGCGGTGCTGGCTGGATTCCTGTACCGCATCGTCCGTCGGGATGGCCAGTTGCAGGCCTCCGTTGACGCTCTGGAGGCGCGCCTGGAAGCGTCTGCCCGGGTAGAAAGCTGAGTGCTGTTGTCAGACTCGGCGGCGACGCTATATTCACTCGTCCTTTGGCGATGAGGAAGGCGGGCAACAATGGTTGAAATGGAAGTTCAGCGCGTGCAGGTGTCTTCGCGCTCCTATCACAGAGTGGTCCTGCGCGCCAAGGAAGGTGATGCGAACCTGCACATCGTGATTGGCCCGGCTGAGGCGCGGGCCATCTCCATGGCGCACCGAGGACAGAAACCCGCGCGCCCCCTCAGCTACGACATGGCTCGTGCCCTGCTCGAAGAGGCAGGGGCCCGTATTGAGCAGGTGGCCATCATCGATTTGCAGGATGGAATCTACTATGCCGAGATCCACTTGCTGGACGATACCGGCCGAGAGCGTATTATCGATTCACGTCCGAGTGATGCCATTGCCCTGGCGCTGCGCGCCAACGCCCCGATCTTCGCCGATGAGTCCGTGCTGGAAGACGAAGAGGAGGATTGGGATGAGGAGTCCGAACTGTCGCTGGATCCCGTCGTTCCAGGCAACAGGGACATGCCTGAAGTCCCGGTGGGGGCTTTGACCCTTGATGAATTGCTGGCAGATTCCGAGCACCCCCTGACGGAGCGCGAGCAATGTGAGAAACGTCTGCACCAGGCGGTGGCAGAAGAAGCCTACGAAGAGGCCGCGCGTCTGCGCGACCTGCTCGCCGAGATGGCGCAAGACTGAACCAGGAAGCTGTGGCACAATTTCTATGACTGAGAATCACACCCCCGCCCGCAAGCGTAGAGCCCTCGTGGAAATGACGGTGGTGAAGGTGAGCCCCTACCTGCGGGCTGAAAAGCCACTGATGTGGTTGTGCGAAAAGGGTGTTGAGGCGCCCCGCTTGTTGCCTATTGCCGTCGGCGAATTTGAGGCGGCTGCGATCCAGATGCAGCTGAGTGGTGAGCGCCCTTTGCGACCGATCTCCTACGATCTGTTCGCCTCCCTTCTCGGTGAACTGTCTTTACCGGTTCGTCGTGTCGTCATCCACTCCGTTGAGGGCCAGGTGTTTCATGCTGTGACCGTCGTCGAGCGCCAGGGGCGACTGCGGGAGATCGACAGCAGGCCATCGGACGCTGTGGCCGTCGCCCTGCGCACCGACGCACCAATTTTCATCACCGGTGAGTTGCTCGATCTGGCCGGCATTTCGTCATCTCCCGATGGCGCTGATCTGGACCGAACGATCAGTCGCTTCTACGAGTTGGAACCGCAGATTCTGGGCGACTTTGCCGCCGAGGACGTTGCCCACGCATCAGCCCTCCAGGGTATGAACAGCCTGCCCGAGGAACCGCTAGCCATTCCACATGATCCCCTGTTTGATTTGGAGAACCAACTCGAGCGGGCCGTGATTTGTGAGGACTACGAGGAGGCAGCCATGTTGCGCGACGAAATTGAGCGCCTCAAGAGCGCCCGAATCTGAGCCGTTTGGTGCCGTCACGCCGCTTGTTTACAGCGCCCCTGTTGGCGCTGCTGCTGATCTGCTGCGCCAGCGACGAGCTGCGCTTTTCCTCTCCCGCTGCGACGTTCCACACCTACCGCGAAGCCCTGTCCGCCGGTGATGCCGAGGCGGCCTGGTTGTGTCTGAGCACGGGCTACCGCCAGCTCGAATTCGGCGACGATGCCAAGCGTTGGGCGGCCCACCTGCGCTCCGGCGGCGAGACTCTGAGCCGCGAGGTCCAGCGTCTCGAGATCAACGAAGAGGTGGAGATCAACGACCATCTGGCGTTTCTCCAGTTTGATCCTACGACCGTCGCCCCCTCACGAGGGCCGTTCTACTACTTCCTGCGAGAGCCGGATGGGTGGAAGATCACGACACACCTGGACAGCCTGTTTCGCGTCGAACTGGAAGGCGCAATAGAGCGTGGTGAATTCACCCTGCCCATCCTCCGACGCTGACAGCACTGCAGGACTCGGCCCGGCGGCCGATACTACTATTGTGGACAACTTCATACAACATTCCCCCCATTCCCACCGCAGGCTTCGCCCCTCGTTGCTTGGTGGCCTCTGCCTGTTGCTGGCGTTGACAGCAGCCGGATGTGGGTTGCGGACCATTCCTCCGATCCGCTACGTGCCGATCTTTGGCAAGCAACCCGAAGTAAAGACCACCGACGTCCTGGTTCGTGCCTTGCATGACCGTGATGTTGGCGTGCGTGCCGAGGCCGTGGAGCTGCTCGGGCTGCTGGCCACTGCGCCCAACGACGGCACCCGCAAGGAAGTTGCGACCATTCTCGGCTGGGTCCTTAGTGATCGCGATCCGGGGCTCCGCCTGCAGGCAGTGGAAGAGTTGGGGCGCATGGAGCCGAAGTTCGCCAACAAGCACCTGAATCGGGCGCTCAGAGACCCCAATCCCTATGTTCGACAGAAGGTCCTTGATGTGCTCGACGCCCGCGAGAAGCTGCGTCTGCAGCCGCCACCGGCCACGACACAGGCCGCTGCCCCTTAGTCCATCTCTGAAGTTTCCCCGGGGCCCTCTGAGAGGACGGATTTCTTGACTTCTTTTTGGCTCATCGTTACATTGGCTGGACGGGAACAAGGCGCCTGAAACGGCCGTAGCGTTCTCCGTAACTTATTGTTTACTATAGTGTTTTGAGTGTGGCGATCTCCCGCGTGACTGGACTTGTTCAGTCTCCGTCCCACGACAGGCCGGACCCCCCGATTCGGGCCCCGAGACCTTCAGCCCCGACTCCCGACAACGCCTCATGAGAGGGTCTTGGAAGCGGACGGCAATCGCACCCCAGGATCGCCACACTCATCATTATCTGCTGGGTCATGCAAACGAAGCAGTTCGACATCAGCGTCGGACTGCTACTTTTATGCCTCTTTCTGCTGTGGTTCGGGGAAAGATTTTGACCCTGACTTTGTGACCAGGCAAGGCGGTTCCCGTGCATATTTGCATGGTCGTATTCGGCGACCTGCCCTATGACTTTCGCGTCTACCGTCAGGCTCGGGCCTTGGCCGATGCCGGCAACAGGGTCAGCCTGGTCGCGTCGGACTTTGCCAGTGCGCCGCTGCCTGATTCGTGGGCAGCTTTTGATCTGCATCTGATACCGATCGACCGCCGGCGCTCGTTGAGATACAGTTATCCGTACTTCTGGCGACGGGCCGCGCGTCAGGCTCGTGCCTTGTCGGCAGATGTCTATCACGCCCACGATCTCGATGCTCTGTGGCCCGCAGCCCGGGCCGCCCGACAACGGCACGTGCCCCTGGTCTACGATTCGCACGAGCTGTTCGCCCGTCAATCATCCCTGGTCGGTCGGCCTCTGGTGCGGGGCTTCTGGGAATTCTGCGAAGGGCGATTGCTACGTCGGGTCCATCGAGTGTTGACCGTAAGCGACGCCATCGCCGTGGACCTGCAACGGCGATATGGTCTGGTTGACACCCCCGCCGTGATCCGCAATCTGCCGCCATGGCGACCGCCTCAGGATGACACGCGACTTCGCTGTGCCCTGGGGCTGTTGGCAGATCCGGAACCCCTGGCGCTGTATCAGGGCGGCTTCCTGACGGACAATGGTCTCGCTGAAGTGATCGACGCCATGCGCTACATCGAAGTGGGTCGGCTCGTCTTACTCGGCGGCGGGCCCACCGAAGCGGCCCTGAAGGCCCAGGTCGCCGGTGCGGGCCTGACCGAACGTGTGCGGTTTTTGCCAAAGGTCCCGTTTCCAGAGTTGCACGAATGGACCTGTGGTGCCGATGTCGGGGTCTGTGTCATCAAACCGACGGGCGACAGCTTCATGTGGTCTTTGCCAAACAAGCTGTTCGAGTACTTCATCGCCGGCCTGCCGGTGGTAGCCGGGGATACCCCGCAGATTCGACAGGTGATCACTGACACCGGTGCCGGGGTTGTCGCCAATGCGAGGGATCCGGTGGCGATCGCTGGGGCCCTGCGCAGCCTGTTCGGCGATGTGGGACTTCGTCGGCAACTCAGCGCTGCGGCTCAAGTAGCTGCGCGCCGCTACTGTTGGGAGGAGGAGGCGCCACGCCTGCTGGCGCTGTACGCATCGCTGTGATGACGGCCGTGACAAAACTCTCCGTCGTGGTGCCAACGTACCGGGCACCCGAGCAACTGCGAGCCCTGCTGCTCAGTATCGCAGCGCAGTCGTTTGATACAGCCATGGCTGAGATCATCGTCGTGGATGATGGCTCGCCTGAGTTCGAGCCAGCGGCATGGGAGGGTATGGCGGGTGCGTTTTCCCTCACCATCCTGCACCAGTCCGACAACAGGGGTCGTGCGGTGGCCCGCAACGCCGGTATACGGCTTGCTCGTGGCGACGTCGTCATTTTTCTCGATGGCGACATGACCGTCGAGCCGGGGTTCCTGCAGGCCCATGCTGACTTTCATACACGCCACCATGGTGCGGTTGCTGTGGGCGCAATCCGCTGGGCGCCTGAGGTTCCTGATACGCCGTTCATGCGCTACGCCGGAAGCCGCGGCGTGGGTCGGTTCGATGTGGGTCCGGTACCGTACAAGTGTTTTGTGACAGGCAATTCCTCGGTCCCTCGTCAGGCCTTGCTCGACGTTGGATGTTTTGATGAGTCCTTCTCAACGTATGGCGGTGAAGATCTGGAGCTCGGTTATCGGCTGCACCTGGCCGGCCGGGCGGTATTCTATGAACCATCGGCCCGCTCTCTGCACCATGGATGGAAGGGGATGCAGGGCATGCGTGCGTCCATGGCAGCCTATGGAGCTGGCTCCTTGCCGTTGTTGCTCGCGCGACACCCCGAACTTGCAGGCGTGCTGCGGCTTGACTTGCTGCAACAACCGCTGTGGCGACCCCGACGGCTGGCCCTGGCGCTGGCCCTGCGGCCTCTGGTTCACGCGTTGGTCTATCGGCTGGCACAGTGGGGTGAAGCCCTGGGCTACGTGCCGGCGCTGTGGTTTGACTACCTGTGGTGGTATGAACGCACGCGGGCCTATCTGCAGGCGCCCTCTGCAGAAAGTTGATGTGGGGCGGGGAACACTTGTATGTTCCTCAGGTTGCGGTGCTGTAAACGTTGCGTTTCGAAGCGAAAGAGGAGCGAATTGACTATGCGCTGGAGGATTGCGATCGGCCTGATCCTGGCTATGGGCTGCACCTACTCCCCGGCAGTTGCCGATGATGACGGTCGTACCATCTGGGGTGATGACTATGCGAGCACGCTGCGGGCGATGAAGCAGGTGCAGCGAGCCCTCGGCCTGAAGTCATGTCTGCACTGTCATGTGAAGCAGGATGGCAAGATGGCCTACGCCGCCGAGACCGAACACAAGAAAATCGCGCGTGCCATGTACTTCGCCTTCGTTGACACCCTCGCCAACACCGGCCGAGCCCAACTGAGTTACGCCGACGAGGGCAAGTCGGTGAAGATCTCCGCCGTGCGCAAGGCGACGGGTGAGGACGCCGGGATTCATGTGACTCTGGTGCTGCCAGCGGCGAAGGAAGGTGAGACCGCCACGAAACTGACACGCCGCGTCGACCTGCCGGCCAAGGACCAACCAATTCAGTGCGGCACGTGCCACGCCGGCACACTGCACTTCATGCAGCCGGAGTAACTATCACGCCTTATCCGACACTGCGGCAGATTCTGTTTCTGCTCGTAGTGGCCTTTCCTGTTAGCCAGTTTCTTGTATTCCCCGCCTTCGGGGAGCAATCTACCCACGCCGGCTTGCTGGCAGCCGAACTGTTTCTCTTGTGGATGGCGGCACTGGCTTTGCGCCGGGGCAAATGGGTCGCGGAGGATGTGTTTCTACTCAACGCAGTACCGTCACGCGCCCTGTGGATAACATTGTTGGCAGCGACGGGGGCATCTGTGGTGGTGTCAGCCTTCGACATGGCCGTTGCTGCGGGCTTTGAGATGATCCCGTGGAGTCAGCCGTTGTATGCCGCGCAGATGCTGGTCCGGATTCAGTTGATTGATAATCTGTTCTCGGCGCTGCTCGTGTTGCTGACGGTTGTCGTGGTCACAGCCGTGTGCGAGGAAGCGTTGTTTCGAGGGCTCATATTCACAGGCTTGCGCTACCACTATGGGCCGGGTGCCGCCATCCTCGGCTCGGCCTTATTGTTTGCCGCCGTGCACCTCAACCCCTGGCAATTCCCAGCACTATTTCTGCTGGGTCTGTTTTTTGCCGCCCTGGTGCACTGGACCCACAGTCTGTATCCGGCGATTCTGGCACATGCGGCGAACAATGCGCTGTCCGTGCTGGCCGTGAACAGTCGCGCACACACCGGCATCGATCTCCTGGGTGCCATTGAGCCTGTTCCGGTCGCAGTCCTCGTTGCTGCTGGCGGCGCACTGATTGCGGGCATCCGCTGGCTGCGACGCATCCCACCGATCATGCCGATTCTGTCGCCCTTCTCTCGTCCGGCGCCCGCCGACGGCCTGCCCACGGTCTGACTCCGGCCCACGCAGAACGAACAACGCGCCGCCGGGGATCACCACCCAGCGGCGCGTTGTTGTTTGCGGCAGAACCGAGCAGCAGCGCTGCTCAGTGTCCCAAAGCTGCAGCTACGGCGGCGCCAATCTCAGCCGGGCTCTCGCAGACGTGGATACCCGCCGCTGTCATGGCGGCCATCTTGTCGTCCGCCGTTCCCTTGCCACCTGAAACAATGGCGCCTGCATGGCCCATACGGCGACCGGGTGGTGCCGTTCGGCCCGCGATGAAACCAATGACTGGGCGGTCGAAATGATCCCGTACAAACGCCGCCGCCTCTTCTTCGGCCGAACCACCGATTTCACCAATCATCACAACCGCCTCGGTGTCGCCGTCTTCAGCAAACAGCTGGAAGGCGTCGAGGAATGCGGTACCAATAATGGGATCCCCACCGATGCCGATGCAGGTCGACTGACCCAGGCCGCGTTCCGTCAACTGGCCCACCGCTTCGTACGTCAGCGTGCCGGAACGGGAGATGACGCCAACAGTGCCTTCTTTGTGAATGAAACCGGGCATGATACCAATCTTGCACTTGCCCGGTGAGATGACGCCGGGACAGTTCGGCCCCACCAACCGGGTGTTACGGTCTCGCAGATACTCCCGTACGCGTACCATGTCGGCTGTGGGAATCCCCTCCGTGATGCAGACCACAAGGGCGATGCCAGCATCCGCCGCTTCCATGACGGCATCTGCAGCGAAGGGCGGTGGCACAAAGATGACGGAGGCGTTGGCGCCCGTACCCGCAACAGCGTCCGACACCGTGTCGAACACCGGCACAGTGTTGTCGAACTGCTGGCCACCCTTGCCGGGCGTGACGCCACCCACCACCTGCTTACCGTACTCCAGCATCTGCCGAGCGTGGAAGGATCCTTCACCACCGGTGATGCCCTGTACAAGAACCTTCGTTTTTTCGTCGACGAGTACCGTCATGAGAGTGCCTCCACCGCTTTTTCTGCCGCATCCTTCAAGCCGTTGGCAACGGTAAAATTGTGCCCCGATTTCTGCAGCATCACGGACGCAATGTCGGCATTGGTACCTGCCAGGCGCACGACGATGGGCACTTTGACATCAATGTTTGTACGCGCCTGAATCACGCCTTCGGCGACTCGATCACAACGCACGATACCGCCGAAAATGTTGATGAGAATCGCCTTTACATTGGGATCGGACAGCAGAATTCGGAAGCCGTTCTCAACCGTTTCTGCACTGGCACCACCACCGACGTCGAGGAAGTTGGCCGGCGCGCCACCGGCAAGTTTGATGATATCCATCGTTGCCATGGCCAGGCCCGCGCCGTTCACCATACAGCCGATGTTGCCATCCAATTTTATGTAGTTGAGACCGAACTTCGACGCCTCGACCTCGAGGGGATCTTCCTCGTCGAGGTCGCGCAGGGCCGCCTGTTCCTTGTGTCGATATGCGGCGTTGTCATCGAAATTGATCTTTGCATCAAGGGCCAGTACCTGGCCATCCCCGGTGATTACCAGGGGATTGATCTCCGCAAGCGAACAGTCGACGCCCTGATAGGCCTTGTAGAGAGCCATCAGCATATTGGCGCCCGCCCGTACCGCCTTGCCTTCCAGTCCGAGTCCGAAGGCCAGGCGTGTTGCCTGAAACGGCAGAAGTCCCAGACCCGGGTGTACGTGTTCGCGCAGGATGGCGTCCGGATTGTTGGCTGCCACTTCTTCGATCTCGACGCCACCCTCCTGGCTGGCCATGATCACGTCGCAGCCACGGGCCCGGTCGAGGGTGATACCCAGGTAGAGTTCACGGGCAATGTCACTGGCCTGTTCGACGAGAATCTGCTTGACCTTCTGCCCGTCGGGTCCCGTTTGATGGGTCACCAGTTGCATGCCGAGAATCTCGGTCGCATGCTGGCGGGCCTCGGCTGCGGTATGGGCCAGCTTGACGCCGCCCCCTTTGCCACGGCCTCCCGCGTGGATCTGCGCCTTGACGACGACTTTGCCACCTAACTCACCGGCGATGGTTTCGGCCTCGTCGGGTGTTGTAGCAACACGGCCTTCAGGCACGGCAACGCCGTAGGCGCGCAATACCTGTTTTGCTTGGAACTCGTGGATTTTCATAG
Organism: uncultured Gemmatimonadaceae bacterium; assembly: GCA_937919035.1. GTDB lineage: Bacteria > Latescibacterota > UBA2968 > UBA8231 > UBA8231 > UBA8231. The sequence goes on along the minus strand of CALFPI010000742.1, from coordinate 7,165 downwards.
GCTTCGCACGGATTGAGTGAGGGGGAAAAAGGGTACGGATCAATGCCAGCCACGGCAAGCGATCGGGCCGGCTCCAATTGCGCCAATGTCAGGGTCTGGCCATATTGCTTCTGACTGTTGAAGCCAGGTGAGTGCAGGTCTTGAGGAAGCCATGACATCGATGTTTTCATCCAGTATTGGCAGGAAAGTGGCAATGGCCCTCACCGGGCTGATGTGGTACGGGTTTCTCGTCGGTCACCTCGCTGGAAACCTGACGTTGCTATCCGGAGACAGCGGAGCTGCCTTCGACGAGTATGCCGGTTTCCTTGAGTCGATTCCACAATTCATCATACCCACCGAGTTGATCTTGTTGTTGGCGCTGGCTCTGCACGTATACTGCGCCGTGTCCTTGTCACGTGAGGCTGCCGCTGCCCGTCCCATCGGCTACCGTCAGCTGCGTAGCGTCGGCGGTCGTTCCGTGGCGTCGCGATCGATGATCTGGTCGGGCCTGTTGATCCTGGTGTTTCTCGGCGTCCATATCTTCACGTTCAAATACGGAGACCGTATCGACGGCAGTCTTTTCAGACTGGTGCAGGAGACCTTCGGCCACGCAATCTGGGCCGGATTCTACCTCATTGTCATGGTGGCACTGGGCCTGCACCTGTGGCACGCCTTGCGCAGCGCTTTCCAGACGTTGGGGTTGTCTGCCCGGCCAACATTGCGGCGACTGTCCATCGCCTTTTGCACCATCATCGCCGGGGGTTTTGCGCTGATCCCGGCGACGATGTTCCTGGGTGGCTAAGGAGGATACGGGTTCGATGGCTCTCGATGGACATACACCTGGCGGACCACTGGCGGAGAAGTGGGACAGGCACCGCTTCGACTTGAAGCTGGTCAACCCGGCCAACAAGCGGAAGCATACGGTCATTATCGTTGGCACAGGTCTGGCGGGCGCTTCCGCTGCTGCGACGCTGGCCGAGCTCGGCTACAACGTGAAATCCTTCTGCATACAGGATTCACCGCGGCGGGCGCACTCGATTGCGGCACAGGGCGGCATCAACGCCGCCAAGAACTACCAGAACGACGGTGATTCGGTGTATCGCCTGTTCTACGATACCATCAAGGGCGGTGATTACCGGGCGCGAGAAGCCAACGTATACCGCCTCGCTCAAGAGTCGGTGAACATCATCGATCAGTGCGTCGCCCAGGGTGTACCCTTCGCGCGCGAATACGGCGGCACGCTGGCCAATCGGTCCTTCGGTGGCGCGCAGGTGTCGCGCACGTTTTACGCTCGCGGGCAGACCGGTCAGCAGTTGTTGCTTGGTGCCTATGGGTCATTGATGCGCCAGGTACACGCCGGTAAAGTGGAGTTGTATGCGCGCCATGAGATGCTTGAGCTCGTGGTGGTTGAAGGCGTGGCACGGGGTATCGTCACGCGCGACCTGACGACTGGGAAGATGGAGTCCCACGTCGCAGATGCCGTGTTGCTGTGTACGGGTGGATACGGCAACGCATTCTTCCTGTCGACGAATGCCAAAGGCTCCAATGTCACCGCCTCGTGGCGGGCCCACAGACGTGGTGCCTACTTCGCCAACCCCTGCTACACGCAGATTCACCCAACCTGCATTCCGGTAGCCGGCGGGTTTCAGGCGAAGCTCACATTGATGAGCGAAAGCCTGCGCAATGACGGCCGCGTCTGGGTACCATCGGCACCCGGGGATCAGCGAGCACCAGAGCAGATCCCTGAAGGGGATCGTGACTACTATCTCGAAAGGCGCTACCCCAGCTTCGGCAACCTCGTGCCGCGGGATGTTGCTTCCCGGGCGGCCAAACAAGCCTGTGATGAGGGGCGCGGTGTCGGCGCTACGGGCCGAGCGGTGTATCTCGACTTTGCTGATGCCATTCGACGTGACGGCGAGTCCCTGATCCGCCAGAAGTATGGCAACCTGTTTCAGATGTATGAAGAGATCACCAATGAGAATCCATACAAATCACCCATGCGGATCTATCCTGCCGTGCATTATACCATGGGGGGGTTATGGGTGGACTACAACCTGATGAGCAATCTCCCGGGTCTGTTTGTCCTTGGTGAGGCCAACTTCTCTGACCACGGAGCAAACCGGTTGGGTGCTTCGGCGTTGATGCAGGGCCTTTCCGATGGCTACTTCGTGATTCCGTACACCTTGGGTGGGTACATCGCCGGCACGCCGTTGACGGACATCAATACCTCTCATCCGGCGTTTGTTGATGCGGAAAAGGAGGCCCAGGGCCGTCTCGACGCGCTGTTGGCGGTGCAGGGCAAACGCACTGTCGATGACTTCCACCGGGAACTGGGATTGTTGCTATGGGATCATTGTGGCATGGCGCGGACGGGGGCGGGGTTGACGCAGGCGTTGGAGCGCGTCCGGGAGATTCGCCAGCAGTTCTGGCAGAACGTGACGGTGAGCGGCTCAACAGGGGAGTTGAACCAGGCCCTGGAACGGGCGGGGCGCGTGGCCGACTTCATGGAGTTCGCAGAGACGATGATACACGACGCACTGGCGCGTGATGAGTCGTGCGGGGGGCACTTCCGCGAGGAGCACCAGACCGAAGAGGGTGAGGCGAGGCGCGACGACGAGAACTTCGCGCATGTCTCTGCCTGGGAGTTCACCGGCCCCGGAGAAAAGCCAACCCTGCACAAAGAGGCCCTTGAGTTTCAGAATGTGGCCCTGACCCAGAGGAGCTACAAATGAGCGACAGGACCCATGTCGGTTGCGGCTGTCAACGCGGCGCCTCCCACGAAGGCGCCGGCCATGGTGGTGCGGCAGTTCATGTTGACGAGCGGCGGGTAAACGTGATGTCGGTGCGGCTGCGGGTATGGCGGCAGAAACACGCGGGGGACAAGGGCGGCTTCGTCGAATACGATGCCGGGCGGCTGACCCCGGATATGTCCTTTCTCGAGATGCTCGACGTAGTCAACGAGGATCTGCAGCGCGACGGTGACGAGCCCATCGCTTTCGATTCGGACTGTCGTGAGGGCATCTGTGGTGCGTGCAGTCTGGTGATTGACGGTGTGCCTCACGGGCCGGGACAGGGCGTCACCACCTGTCAGGTGTATATGCGCAATTTCTCTGATGGTGCCACCATTACCATCGAGCCATGGCGGGCACAGGCGTTTCCGGTGGTGCGTGATCTGATCGTCGACCGCTCCGCCTTTGATCGGATCATAGGCGCAGGCGGCTACAATTCGACCAACACCGGCTCAGCCACGGATGCCAATTCCGCCCTCATCTCTCAGGCGCAAGCGGAAGAGGCTTTTGATGCGGCCGCTTGTATTGGCTGCGGAGCCTGTGTTGCGACCTGCAAGAATGCCTCTGCCATGCTGTTCGTGGCAGCGAAGGTGAAGCACCTCAACATCCTCCCACAGGGCCAGCCCGAGCGCCGTCAGCGCACGGTGGCGATGCTCAAGGCAATGGATGACGAGGGTTTTGGGCATTGCACGAATGAATATGAGTGTGAGGCAGTTTGTCCCAAAGAGATTTCGGTGGAACACATTGCCTTCCTCAACCGCGAGTATCTCCGGGCGCAGGTGCTGTCCAGCGGCATGAGGCCCGTGATCACGGAGGCGTGAGCGAACGGATTCGGCCGGCGCAACCGCCGTTGAAAGAAATTCTGCGGTAGAACGAGAAACGCCGCCGGTCCGTGGGGACCTGGCGGCGTGTTCTGTTGCAGAGCGGCGAGCTTGCCTGGAGCAGGCTGGGCCCTCAGGCGGCGACAGGCTCGACGACGATAGGCTCGACGACGATAGGCTCGATGCTGGCGCTCTTGCGTTTGCGTCCGCTGACGGAGAAGACAACGCGACCTGGTGCTGTGGCGAACAGCGTGTCATCGCTGCCTTTTTTCACATTTACACCCGGATGGATCACGGTTCCGCGCTGGCGGATGATGATAGTGCCTGCCTTGACGATTTCCCCACCGGCAGCTTTCACACCAAGCCGCTGTGAATTGCTGTCGCGGCCGTTGCGGGAACTGCCGACGCCTTTTTTATGTGCCATAGCTGGATGTCCCTAGCGCAGTGGTCTAATTGGGAGCGACGATGCCGTCGATTTTGATTTCTGTATAATCCTGGCGGTGACCGTTCCGGCGGCGGTAGTTCTTGCGCTTCTTCATCTTGAAGACGATGATTTTTTCGCCACGGACGTGACCGACGACGGTCGCCTCAACGGAGGCACCCGCGACGTGGGGGCTGCCCACGATGGTTGCGGTTTCGGATCTGACGAGCAGGACGTCAGAGAATGTTTTTTTGGCGCCTTCTTCCGAGGCCAGTCGGGGGACGCGAAGGACGTTGCCCTCTTTGACCTGGAACTGCTGGCCGGCGATATCGACTACGGCGTACATATCGGCCGCCTGTTCTCCTCTACGTGTGGTGGTGGCTGCCGGTTCCGTAAGTATGGATCCGGAGCGAACTGATAAAGGTAGCTAGGCCGCATAATTCTGTCAATGTCAGAAGCAATGGGCCGTCAACCACGGAATTCGGCGGTGACGTCGAGGTCCCTGCGGACGGAGATGAAGCGGTAGTCCTGCTTCGGGATGGCCGTGTCCTCCTCGATGTCGACGCGCGCCTTGGTGGCCTTGCGCATGTCCTTGAGACGCGTGCCTTTGTCGGCGCGCATGAAGGCGGCGACCTCCGGGTGCACCTGCAGCCGGAAACGGCGATCGCCGTTGCCGGCATAGGCTCGGCGCAACCATCTTTCGATCTTCGTTATGGTTGTGTCAGGGCCGAGTACTCGGCCCGTTCCGGAGCACGTAGGGCACGGCTCGGTGTGTGTGTGCAGGAGATTCGGTCGCACTCTCTGGCGGGTCATCTCCACAAGTCCGAATTCTGACACCTGCGGGCTGATGGAGACCTTGGCGCGGTCGTGGCGGGTCTCTTCGATCATGGCTTCGACCAGTTTGCGCCGGTTGCGTTCATCGTGCATGTCAATGAAATCGATGACGATGATACCGCCAATGTCACGTAGACGGAGCTGCCGGGCGACTTCCTGAGCTGCCTCAAGATTGGTGTGCAGGATACTCTCTTCCTGATCCCGCTTGCCCGTATTACGAGCGGAGTTGACGTCGATGAAGGTGCCCGCCTCGGCGTGGTCGATAACAAGGGAACCGCCCCGACGCATCCAGACTTCGCGGTCTGTCACCTTTTCCAACTCTTTTTCGAGCTTGTAGTGATCGAATAGCGGTTTCTTGTCGCGATGGAAGTCAACCCGGCTGCGCAGATCCGGTGACACGCTTTTCAAGTAGTCTTGGATCTCGTTGTAGAGCTCTCGGGAGTCAACGACCAGGTGATCGACGTTGTCGGTAAAAACGTCCCGGATGACGCTTGAGGTCATGCCCAATTCCTGGTGGACCAGAGCCGGCGCCTTGGCGCGCTTGGCTTTTTTCAACATGCGTCGATGGGTGCGGTGCAACTGCTTGATGTCCTTGCGAAAGCCCTTTTCCTGCTGACCACGCCCTTCGGTGCGCACAATGCAGGAGTAGCCCTCGGGTGTCAGCTTACGGACGACATCCCTGAGGCGGCGGCGCTCGTTCCAGCTGCTGATCTTGCGCGATACGCCCACCCAATCACCGGCCGGCATGAGCACGACGAAGCGACCTGCAAGTGCAATCTGGGTGGTGATACGGGCACCCTTGGTGCTGATCGGTTCCTTGGTGATCTGGACCAGGATTTCCTGACCCTTCTTGACCAGATCCTGGATCGGCGGATACTGCCGTGGGCGGCGGCCGTTGCGGCGGCCGGTGTTGCCATCATCATCTTCGTTTTCCGCTTCGACCATGTCCCGCACCTGAAGAAAGGCCGTGCGCTCAAGTCCGATGTCGACGAAAGCGGCCTGCAGGCTCGGTAGAACTGCGTTGACTTTTCCCAAGTAGATGTCGCCCACCATCCTCTCGGATTCGGGTCGTTCGACCCAGATCTCGGCGAGGCTACCATCTTCGACGATGGCGATGCGGGATTCGTGGATTCCCTGGTTGATATAGATTTCGGTTTTCATGCGTGGAATAATCTCCGTGATGCGGCCGTCCCGTTGGGAAGGGTCGCGTGGAGACACGCAGGGATTGTCAATTGTCCGATCCAGCCACAACTGCGGAGAGCACACCGGCCTGTTTGTGAGCGGCGTGAGAGAGACCGGCCGTTGGTGCTGGCCTTCGCGTCCCTGGAACGGAACGGGCCCCTTGTTTTCGCGGTCCACCGACGGGTGCGTCCGTCATGCGGGAAGTGAACTGCGGGACTGCTGTGCATGCGGCCGCCCGGATGCGGCACGTTGCACAATCTCCGTGTGTTACGGGCCCGGCCCGTCATGCGGGCATCTGTCTGGGGTCCGTGGCCGGGGTCGTACCTCTGTCGTACCCGGTGTGTCAGTACTGGGCTGGCGGCGACCGAGGGCCTTTGAGCCATTGTGGCTCTGGGCGTTCTGTCGGAGCCAGGCGGTTGAAGTTCGGTAAGTTCGTGTGGCAGTTAGGATACGGCCTGCAGGAGGGAGGGGCAACAGGACAGGAGTCGGAATTTAGCGGGCGCTCGCAGCGCCCGCGTGGAGCAATTGCTTGAGTCGCGCTGTGTCGCGCAGGAGAGAGACCGCCGCCATCACCTGCGGATCGGTATCGAGGTCTACGAGCAGACTTGCCCGGCGTCCGTCAATGCGCAGGGACAACTCGCGTCGTAGTCCGGCACGGACATAGGGCAGCATGTCAGGATTCAGCTGTATGGTTTCGGTAGCTCGGCCTACAGACGCATCCAGAGAGTCAATATGGGCCATGAGAGCGACATCCCAGCCGGACTGGGTGGCGAATGCGCGCAGGGAACGCAGTTCCACTGCGGACCGATCCTGTCTGGCCTGGGCGGCGGCTGAGTTTGGCAGATATGCGGCAAAGGCCTGCAGCATCTGTTCGTCTACCTCGATACCGCCAGCATCAGGGCTCTCCGTGCCTACGTATTCGACAATGAAGTCAAAGAACACGCGATGGCGGTAGAGGCTGAGGACAAGATCGGGGGGGATGTCCGCTTCAACAACAACATCAGGGGTTATGCCCCCACCACCGTAGACGGTGCGCCCGTCTTCGGTGTGGTATGATTCAGGTTCCGCAGATGACATTGTGTCCGCTGCACCCGGGCGGGTTGAGCGGGCGCGTGCGTTACCGACAAGGGTCCGCAATG
>CALFPI010000741.1 GCA_937919035.1 uncultured Gemmatimonadaceae bacterium | reverse complement strand
AACAGCGGCGCTGCTTCACCTACATCGACGATGCCGTGGATGGGCTGATCGCGCTTGCCTCCAGTGACCGGGCCTTTGGCGATGTCTTCAATCTGGGCTCAAATTTCGAGAGCAGCATCAAGGACCTGGCGCACAAGATCAAGGAGATGACGGGCTCTGATTCGGAGATTGCCTTCATTCCCTTCAGTCAGACCCTGAGCCGCAACGGGCTCTATGAAGACCTCGTCTACCGCGCGCCGGATCTGCAGAAGATCCGGGAACTCGTGGGCTACGATCCCAAGGTTGATCTCGACGAGGCGCTGCGTCGGATCATCGAGGACTTCAAGAAGTAGGCACGCAGCCGAGCCCTGGTACCGGCGCACCTCAAGAGAGCGAAGTGCCTCTCTTCAGCAGTTTTGGCGTGATCAACCAGCGCAGCGGGCCTTGCCTGCGCCCCACATCGTGCCAGCTTTCGGCGGCACTTTCAATGCAGGCGATGGCGCCCGGTGGCAGGTGAATCGTGGCACCGCTCAGATGTGAGGCCCATTCCTCCACACCCGGATTGTGGGCGATGACGACAACACTGCTGGCATCACCGGCGCTGGCAGCCAGCACCGTTGCCAGAGCATCGGGCGTGGACAGATAGAGACGCCCATCAAGCACGAGTTCCGGTGTCGGATCGAGGCCCTCCAGCAACCGGATCGCTGTCTCCTGGGCGCGACGAGCCGCCGAAGCCAGCACCAGGTCGGGTGGTGCAGCGCCGGCCAGGAACCGGGCCAGCAGCGGAACGTCTTGCTGACCCCGGGCGTTCAGTGGCCGGTCGAAGTCCTCTGCCGATCCGGATGCCCAGTCTGATTTGGCGTGGCGCATGATGAGCAGTCGCTTCACGAAAACACAGCCTCCTTACTTCTGCGGTTGGTTTGCGCCTCTTTCGAGGGCAAGGTTATACTTAGTCGAACGTCAGTCTGGACTCAGAGCGCGTGGAAGCCTACACAAGCAGGCCACACACGTTTCCTCACCACCAGCGGGGGTGTTCTTACAGAATTCATATGGCCGAGCCCCTCGAGCTTAATCTCGACATCGTTCCCACGTCCAGGTTCCAGATTATCGACATGGCACCCCGGGTCCGTGCAGAAGTGGGTGACGCTCTGTCCGAGTTTCGCCGTGTGCTCTACTGTTCGCATCATACTACGGCGGGCTATCTCGAACAGGGCGCCAGTGCTCGTCTCGGACACAGCCGCAAGCAACTGGATCCCTTCTTCCGCTTCTTCCAGCGTCTTTTCCCGCAGGACGCCGGTTATCAGCATGACCTCATGCATCTGCGCGATGAACTGAGCGAGCAGCAGAAAGAGGTCGAGCCGGTCAACGCAGATTCGCACCTGACGTTCATGGGTGCCGGATTGAAGAACTGCGTCACCTACGTCAATCGCCCGGAAGAGCCAGTCTATTTTATCGAACTTGATGGTGTCTTCAAGGACATCCATCGGCAACGGCACACGACCGTGTTGGGCTACCAGGCGGAAGAGATTGTGCATCGTCAACGCCTGCAGATTCCGGTGTCATCCGAGCATGCCATCGATTCGCACAACCTCAAGGATCCCCGTTACGGTCTTTTTGAGCAATTCGAGGCCTGGCTCGATCGCTTTGGTATCGACAAGGGTCGTATTGAAATGCGCCTGGCCCCCGAGGAGTCCGACGCAGGACTGACTGTGAATGAGTATGAGACCCTGCTGATCCGCGATGACCTGCCCGAGGCCTTGCGCGACCCACTGGCCTATATGGTGGCGCGCGGCCGCAATCTGGCGCGGCACCCGGCGACCATTCCTGGCAAGACCCGAGATTATGCGACGTATGACCTGATCCATCTGTACAACGAGTTTATGGAGCATCTGCCTTTTGGCCGCTCCATTGTGGATCGCATCATGTCGGTCCTCTCAACACCGGCCTACCGCATCCTCAATCTCAAGCGTTCCGTCAGTCTGCTCGTCTCGTCCAGTGCGGAATCGGGCCCCAATCGCATCGTCTCCGGTACCTATCAGACGCCCATACTCGTTCAGCATCACCAGCCCAAAGATGGCGTACGCACAGTCGACGTGACATTGCGCTCCTTCCAGTAAGAAGATCCTCCGTGTACTGACGGCCCGGAGCCCAGCGTATGCGCCGGGTTCCGGGCCGTCGCCGTTTTCATGAAAGTTGATGGTCACCATGCACGTCGATCCGACAATCTTCAAGGCCTACGACATTCGCGGCGTCTATCCCGGTCAACTCGACGAGGACACGGGCCGGGCCGTGGGGCGCGCATTTGCCAGTTATCTGCAACCGGAGCAGGTCGTTGTTGGCCGCGACATGCGCCTGTCGAGCCCTGCTGTTGCCGCCGCTCTCATGGATGGACTGCGCATGCAGCGGGCGGATGTGGTTGATCTCGGTATGGTCAGCACCGACCAGTACTACTACGCCTGCGCCACGCTGAGCCTGCCGGGCATCATGGTGACTGCATCACACAATCCGCCCCAGTACTGTGGTTTCAAGATGGTTCGCGACATGCCGTATCTGTTGTCAGGGGACGACGGCATCCAGGACCTGCGTCGGTTGATCGAGACCGATGAATTCCGTCTGGCCCGAGGCACAGGCCGTCTCGAGACACGCGACGTCAGTGCAGGTTTTGTCGACAAGGTTGTCGGTATGGTTGATGCCGATCGTCTGCGCGGTCTCAAGGTCGTTGCCGATACCGGCAATGGCATGGTCGGGCCCATCCTGCAGCGCGTGTACGAGCGCTTGCCCATCGAGTTCGTCGGTTTGTATCTCGATCCGGACGGGAATCTGCCCAACCACGGCCTGGATCCCATGAAAGCAGAGAATCGCGCCGAACTGGAACGACGGGTCGTCGCCGAAGGCGCCGACGCAGGCTTTGCCTTTGATGGCGACGGGGATCGATTTTTCGCCATTGACGACCGCGGCCACTTTGTTCCCGGAGATTTCCTCACAGCGCTCATGGCGGGCTATCTGATCGAGGCGGAACCCGGGGCCACGATGATCTACGATGTGCGCTGTTCGTGGGCCGTGCGGGACGTTGTCGAGGCGGCAGGTGGAACGGCCCTGCAGGAGCGCGTCGGTCATTCCTTCCTGAAACCACGATTGCTTCGTGAGGCAGGTGTATTCGCTGGAGAGTTGTCCGGGCATTACTACTTTCGTGATTTCTTCGGTGCAGACTCCGGTCTGGTGCCCTCATTGATCCTGATGCAGATGATGTCGGAGCGGCAGCAGACGATGTCGCAGATGCTGTCGCCGTTGGAGTCGCGTTATTTCCTCTCAGGCGAGATCAACTCACAGGTTGCCGATCCACTGGCCAAGATTGAAGAGATTGCAGCGCGCTACGGGGATGGCCTTACCGAGCGTGTCGACGGCGTTTCCATCAGTTTCGACGATTGGCATTTCAATGTGCGCGCGTCGAATACCGAGCCGTTGCTGCGGCTGAATCTCGAGGCCATGTCACGACAACGGATGGAGCAACAGCGCGACGAAGTGCTTGCCGTGATCCGGATGCCGTGAGCGGCGCTTGAATTTTCTGCGCGGGTTCTCGATCAATGCTGCTGCAGGAGGCCTGACGTTCATTCTCGCCTTTGCCAATCAGGCGTATATCGCCCGCTGCCTGGGAACGTATGGTCGCGGCCAGCTTGCCCTCGCGGCAACGAGTGTGACCGTGGGCGGCATGGTGTTCGGTGAATGGTTGGCACGGGGCAACGGCTTTCACAGTGGCAGCGACCCGCGGATGGTGGGATCCGTATGGCGCAATACGTTGGGTTACTGTGTTATCCTGCTACTGCTGTTGCTCCTGGCTGCGCTGGTTGTGCCAGCCCTGGCCGACGGCGGGCTGACGACGGGGCAGGCTCTGTTGCTGGCGGCGATGGTTGCTGCCGTCGTGGCGCAGAAAGGCTTTGCCGGAATTCTGCAGGGGTGTGATCGACTGACTGCCTACGCCCTGATTCCGCTGCTCTTCATCAGCAGCTATCTGGCGTTTTCCGGCGTCGCTCTTGGCTGGTTGCAGGCGGGGCTTACCGGTGTGCTGACGGCATGGTTGTGCGCGGCGATTCTATCGGCGTTGCTGGCGCTCGGCTTGAGCCGGACTGCGGGACCCATTGACCGACGATTGCTGCAGTTGACGGCGGCCGTTGGTGGTCGCGGGGCGGTGTCGGCAACACTGATCTTTTTGTTGTTCCGCAGCGATATCTATCTGGTGCGGCACTTTCTGGGAGCAGAGGTACTGGGTGTTTATGCGATTGCCGTGGTTATTGCCGAGATGATGCAGCGAGGACCCAACATCGCCGGTGCCGTGATGCTGCCCAAAGTACTGCGGGGCATTGATGACGACCATGGGATGAGCCTGGCCATCAGCCGCTGGACCTTTGCCTTCAGCCTGTTGTCGGCAGCAGCGATCGTTGTGCTTGGTGCGCCACTGATTGAGTTAATCTTCGGGATCTCCTTTGCCGGCGCCTACACGCCGTTGGTGTGGATGCTGCCGGGCCTGATCGCCTCGGGCTATGGCTCGGTACTGAACACCAAACTCGCCGGACAGGGGTATCCCCCCGTGACGATGTGGGCGCCGGGGGCAGCACTGGCAATGAACGTGGGGCTGAATCTGCTGCTGATTCCACGGTATGGTCTCATCGGTGCCGCCCTGTCGACTTCGATCGCCTATGGACTGTGGGCGGCGATCGTCACCATCGCCTATCAGCGCACCACCGGCCTGCGTTGGCTGCGATTCGTGCGCGCCTCATGACCATCTTTGCAGCCACCGAAGGCCGCCCGTTGCCGCCTACCCTCAGCCGCCGCCTGTTCGGCGTGTTTGTCGCGTTGCAGGTCGCCGTTGCTGTTGCCGCCCTCTACCTGCCATCCAAGATTTTCGCCATGGCAGCCTTTGGGATTGCCGGCGGCATCTATCTGGTGGGTGTGTTGATCTGGCCCTGGATCATTGTTCCCGCCGTCGTTGTCACGACCGCTCTCGATATCACCGGGCAGTTGATCAAGAAAACCGGCATCGGCATTCCGCTGACCGGTTTCCATCTGTCTCTGATGCTGATGGCGATCGGCATCTTCACCAACACCTGCCTGCGCCGTCGCTTCACATTTCCTGCCTTCGAGCTGAAGGGCCCGCTGTTTCTGCTCTGGGGGATCATGGCCTTCTCCCTGACGTATACACCGGCCCTGGCGGAGGGCACCGTTGGTGTCATGCGCACTCTGGCGCTGATCGCCTTTCTGTATGGCACACAGGTCATGGTCGATACCCGTCAGGCGGTCAATCTGGTGGTGATCGCCATGGGGGCGTCGATGATCGGTGGTGCCATTCTGGCGGTGGCGCAGATCATGTCGGAGAAATTCTACCTGCCGGCGAGCTTCGTCATCGCCGTCGGTGCCAATGCGCCCCGGGCGACGGGCACGTTCCACAATCCGAATACTTTCGGCACGTTCCTGATGTGTGGTGTCGTCTTTCTCTTCGCCCTGCTCGTCAACCATAAATTCCAGAAGTGGAAGGGCATTTTTCTGCTGGTGGCTCTGGCGGCGGCTGGCGCCGGACTGATCACAACCTTCAGTCGTTCGAACTGGGTCGCTGCTGCCGTCGGTATCGTCGCGGCACTGATCTATGCACGCAAGCTGCGCTACCTCATCTGGGTGGGCCTCGGCGGGCTCGCAGCGATTCTCGCAGTCAAGGAGTTTGTTCCCTTCGCCGACCACATTTTCCAGCGGTTCGTCTCCATCTTCACGCTGCTGACTGATTTCGGCGATGCCGGGCGCGAGTCGGGTTCAGCACGACTGTACTTTATCGTTGCTGGCGTGGAGATGTGGCTGGATCATCCCATCCTGGGCGCGGGATGGCGGGCTTTTCCGCTGTTGTTCGACCAGTACAAACCCGTCGATTTCCCTGCCTGGGTGCCGACGAAAGAATCACACACGCTGGCGGCGAATATGCTTGCCGAACTCGGGCTGGTGGGCCTCACCGCCTCGGCGTGGATCGTCTGGCGCGTATTCAGGCGCGGCATCGGGGCTGCGAGGCAGGCGACCGATCCGTATCTGCGTGCCGTACTCGTCGGCCTGTTGTGCATGTTTCTTGCCTTTCAGATCAGCCTGTCGGCGACCGCTGATTTCAGCAACAACTTTCTCTGGTTCTTCACCGGGATGATTTTCGCCGTCATCCACCTCATCGAACGTGAAGCGGACCCCGCATCCCCCTGATGCGAGGGTGAGTCTGATGGACGTCCTGGTTGCCTCGCATCTGTATCCGAGCTCGCTGTCGCGGATTTCAGGCAGCTTCGTCCACAATCAGACACGTTTTCTGACGGAGTTCTGTGTGCCACGGGTCGTGGCCCCCGTGCCCTGGTTCCCGCTTCCGGGCTGCGGGCGCTGGAGTCGCTACCGGGATCTGCCGGCGCAGGAGAACATGGATGGACTCGATGTGCGGCGGCCCCCCTACCTGACCCTGCCGCGCCGTCTCCTGCTGGGCCGTGCCTGGCCCTCCTACCTGCGTGCCCTCGAGGCAACGGCAGGCGCTGTGCCCGACGTTATCCGCGCACACGTGGCCTACCCCGATGGGCGCGCCTGTGTTGAGTATGGTCGTCGTGTCGGGCGTCCGGTTGTCGTCACCGTGCACGGCCACGACCTGAAGGATCTGGCGGTGCATCGTGACAGTTGGCGGGCCTGGGTTCGCGATGCCCTGATCGGGGCGGATGCGGTGATTGCTGTCAGTGGCGAGTTGGCTCAACGGGCGCGTGAACTGGGTGTGGCCGAGGACCGTCTGCAGCAGATCCCCAATGGTGTCGATTGCGAGCTTTTTCGACCCGGCACCCGTACGCCAGGTGAGGGCGGCTGGCGCCTGATCTACAGCGGCCGATATGACCCAGCCAAGGGGCTGGTTGAGTTGTTGCAGGCGATGGCAGGACTGCGAGCAGAAGGGCGGGATGTGCATCTGGATCTGGTTGGTGGGGGCGCCACAGACCTGGCCAACGATTTTCCTGGGCAGGCAGCCCGGCTCGGTATCGCCGATCGCGTGCATTTCATCGACGAGGTCGATTGGCGCCAGATGCCAGCCATGCTCGGCAAGGCGGACATCTTCGTACTACCCTCGCACTCGGAAGGCCTGCCCCTGTCGCTGCTGGAGGCCTTTGCCTGTGGTCTGCCGGTGGTCACCACGCGCTGCGGGGGACCAGAGGAAGTCGTGGATGATTCGGTGGGACGTCTGGTCGAGCCTCGGGATGTGGCGGGCCTGCAGAAGGCGCTGGCAGCCACGCTCGATGGCTATGACGACTACGACCGGGGTCACATCAGAAGCTACGCGCAACAGCAATTCGACTACCGGTCGGTAGCCGCGCGAATCCATCAGGTGTACGAGAAGGCGATCGCCGGCCATCGCGGCGCGGCCCGAGGCAGGTGACGGAGGCGATGGACTTTTCCCGGCTGCGCGATGCAGCCGCAGGTCTGCTGCTGGCCTGGGCGCGCAAAGCAGCCCCGCACTATGGTCCCAGTGGCAGCATGGATCTGGACCTGCGTGACACGGACGACGCACAGGGGCCATCGTACTACAATCAGTTCGCGCACTACGCCTTCCTGTTGCTGGCTGAGGGGGTGGTGCCGGGCGCAACCCCTGACGAGCGCCGGCGTTTTCGCGCCATCGCTGTCGCCAACATCCGCTACATCCTCAGCCTCACCGATGCTGATTTCCACACGCCGCACTACTCCCGTGGCCGTGACTGGGGGCGACACATCGGCGAATGGCTGAATTACTACCTGCTGGATTCGCTGCAGTTGATGCAGCGCTTCGACGTGGCTGAAGCGGAGCTGAGGCAGCAACTGGAGCGCAGTATCGACGGGGCAACGCAGCGGCTCGTGGCCCGTTTCGACGAGCGTTTTTCCGCCGCCGGCCCGGCAGAGTTTCCCGGCAACCATGCGACGTGGCACGGCCTGCTCTGTCAGCGTGCGGGTGAGCACTTTCACCGACCCGCCTGGGTGACGCTGGCGGCACAATTCTTCGACCGCTACGTGGTCCCGACGCAGCGCCGCAATGGTGCATGGCCGGAAGGCGAAGGTATCGTCGTCAATTACGCCATGGTCACGGCGCAGGCGGTGTCATTGTTTGCCGAGGCCACAGCCGATGCACAGACCCTCTCCTGCATGGGACGTTGCCTGAGTTTCTTCCAGTTCTTCAGCCTGCCCGATGGTTCCAGCGCCGTGGTGGCGGATGGGCGTATGCGGTATCACCGCCTGCCGATGGTCTTCCTGCCGCCGAGTTTTCTACGTAGTACGCCGGGCCGACAGTTGTGTCTGCAGCGTATCGAGGGATATCGTGCGCAATTGGCCCAGATGGAGCTTGTCGATAACGCCGCGCAAGGGTTGGCGTTTTTCGCCAGCTTCTGCGCCGCGCTGATGGCATGGCCGGCGACGACACGGGGCGAAAGTGCCACTCCCGTCGTCGAGGATGTTGCCGACGAAATGCCGGTGGCACGGGTGCAAAGCAGGACCTGGCACGGTTTTCTCAGTTGGCAACTGACGCCCGAGCACAGCAGCCGCTTCATCCTCGACACGCAGAATTATGTCGAGTTGTGGCATGCTGACAGCGGCTACCTCGTGGGCACGGGCAACAGCAAGTACATGCCACGTTTTTCCACGATCCGCCGGGTCGATGGCGGGCGCGCCTACCTGCCGGATCAAGCCAGCTGCCAGCAACGCACACCGACACGGGCTACCACGGCCTACCAGTTCGGCGCCGACTGTGTCATATTGCAGATGGATCTCGAGCAGGACATCTGTCGAATCAGCGGGCGTCTCGAGAACCACGCAACCGGGGGTGTCTACGAAGCGGGCCTGCTGCTGGCGCTGCGACCGGAAGAATCCGTGTATTTCACCATCGACGAAGAGCCGACGACGGTGGCACCGAAGACGATGGTGGAGCGTCGTTTCACCGATGCCGGTGCCGCCTTTGTCTGGCGCGGACGCACCTTCGAGGTGCCTGCCGGGGCGACACTGAGCTACCCGCTGATCCCCCACAACCCCTACACGCAACACGGGTTGCCGACGGCGGACGCCTACGTGGGACGGCTGAGTTGGTTGCTGGCGGCCAGCACAACAACCGTTACGATCCGTTAGTCCTGCCCGACAAGAGCAGGGCCATACAGGCGCTGATTTTCTTGACGGGCCTGAAGGCGCTCGCGTTATTGTGAGAATCGTCGTAATCCTGTCAAATACAACCACTTCCCGCGATTTTTGCCCTCCATTATGAGCACGCCCACGCCGGTTCTGTTGGGGATTTTCGACGGCCACAATGCGTCGGCCGGGGTCTATGTCGCAGACCGCGTTGTGGCACTGGTGCAGGAGGAACGGCTCGTTCGCGTCAAGAACCACTACGGCCTGCCGCAACAGGCGGCGACCGAGGCGTTGCGCCTGGCGGGCATCACAGTTGCCGAGGTGGATCGTGTCTGCTGCGCTTCGCATTTCGTCTCTCCCCCACAGGGACCACGTTGGGCGACGGAGAGTTTCGATGCCCGCTACCTGGGCGGCGGTGCGCTGCGCCGGCGAATCACCGGCTCCACTGCCTATCGCCACCGACGCGCACAACAGCGTATGGATCAGCGGCGCGCGGCCATTTCTGGCTGGGGGTTTGACCCGGACAAGGTCACCTTCCACGCGCATCACGAGGCCCACGCGGCAACAGCCTACCATGGCCTGCGACGGGATGACGAACCGTATCTGGTGCTGACTCTGGATGGCGGTGGGGATGGCCAGTCCGGATCGGTTTGGGTTGGTCGTGATGGCGACCTGACGTGCCTGGAAACCATCCCGCAGGCAGACAGCCTCGGAGAGCTCTATGCAGTAACGACCCACCTGCTCGGCTTCACGCCTCTGGAACATGAATACAAACTGATGGGTATGGCGCCGTACGCGGATCCGCGCTACGCCGAACCGACGGCTCGGATGTACGCAGGCTACCTCGGTTTTGATCCAGTCCATCCGATGCGCTTCCGCCGCACGGTCGGCGAGCCGTTGTCGGCGGTGGGGCCACGTCTGCAGAAGGACCTGGGCCGCACTCGCTTTGATTCGCTGTGTGCCGGACTGCAACTCTTCACCGAGCGGATTCTCTGTGACTGGGTGCAGCGTTGTGTGGAACAGACGGGTGTGGGGCGCGTGCTGGCCGCCGGGGCGTCTTCATGAACGTCAAGGCCAACAAGGCTGTGTCGGAGT
>CALFPI010000740.1 GCA_937919035.1 uncultured Gemmatimonadaceae bacterium | reverse complement strand
ATAAAAATGGCCCCAACTCTCAGCGCAGATCGAGTTCAGGGCCAGGTTGCCAGGATGAGCTGTGTATTCCCGGCTAGAGAGAATCCTTCCAGTGTTGTCCGAGCAAGCGCAACCAGTTGCCGGCAAGAATGCCAGCCACGTCATCATCGCCGAAGCCCCGATCGTGCAACAACGGCACCAGGCTCTGCAGATCAGCGATCGTGTTCAGACCTCGGGGGGCCTGCTCGGTCCCGAAGCCACCGTCCAGGTCGGTACCGATACCGCAGTGGCGGCTTGTCCCGGTCAACTGCGCAATATGATCGATGTGGTCGACGACGGTCTGCAGGGTGGCACCTGATTGCTGATCACAGGCTCGCAGGTCGCGCCGCCAGTTCGGGTCCAGCATCCAACTGTCGAAGGCCGTGCCGATCACCCCGTCCCGTTGTGCAATCGAGTCGATCATGTCATCGGTGAGTTGGCGTTGCCCCGGTGTCAGGGCACGGCAGTTGTGATGACTGGCGCAGACCGGGCCATCGTAGATGTCCATCAATTCCCAGTGCGCCTGATCGGTCAAATGTGTCACGTCCACAAGAATGCCCGCAGCCTGTAGCGCCACCAGCAGCGGCCGGGCCGGGGGCAGGAGCCCACCTTCGGTAGCTGTTCCGTGCGAATACGTGCTGGTGCCGTAGTGTGACAGGCTGACCATACGCAGACCGAGGGCGTGCCACTCGGGAACCTGTTCCGGGCTGAGGATCGGATCGGCGCTCTCCATGGTCAGCACGAGTCCCAGCGGGGGACCGGAGCCATCGAGGCCGATCTCAGCAGATCGCCACATCGAGGCCATATCGTCGAGTTCGCGGCGCTTGTGCAGGATTCGAAGGTGGCCCAGCCGTTCCAGCGCCTGGTAGTAGGCCAGATGACCACGACCCACACCATGGCACTGTTGCTGATTGTACATGCCCGTCCGGGTCGCCCGGTCGTTGGCATCAAGCCGTGACATCACGGTGCCACAGAGGATACCGACGCGCCCACGGCGCAATTCAGGCAGAGTAACGGTGCATGTGCCGTAGCTTTCCTGCGTGTCCACCGAATCACACACACGCACGGATGCCGCCGGCAGCGTCAGGTCACGATTGATCTGCAGGGCGCTGAAGCCCAGGTCCAGGTGGCTGTCGAGAATCAGTGGCATGTCCGTCATCAGGGCAGCACCCGGCGCAAGAAGTTGAGCAGATTGCCGTGCAGGATGCGTGCCACGTCTTCGGTGCCGAATCCTCGCCGTTCCAGCAAGCCCGGCAGTTTCTGCAGATCTGCGATGGTGTCATAATCGACGGGAGCCCATTCCCGGCCAAAGCCGCCGTCGAGATCCGATCCCAGGGCGACGTGTTCATTGTTGCCGGCGAGCTGGCAGATGTGGTCGATGTGGTCGGCGATGGCTGCCATGGGGCGGGTTGAATACGCCGGAGCTGTCGTCAGATCGTCAAAGTTGACAGCGGGATTCAACATCGGCTCCGCCAGTACCATACCGATAACTCCGCGTCGGTCGATTACGGCCTTGATCATCTCATCGGACAGGTGGCGCTGTCCGGGAACCAGAGCACGGCACATGCAATGGCTTGCATGGACGGGCCCGTCCCAGTAGTCGAGAAGTTGCCAGAAAGTCAGATCCGCCGCATGGGATACGTCGAGGGCGACACCGGCGGCGGCGAGGGCATCAAGCAGTGGGTAGGCGCAGGCAAACAACCCCCCCTTGGTTCCCGTGCCATGGCCCCACGTATTGCTGCCGAAATGGGTAAGGCTCACAGACCGAAGCCCGGCATCGTACCAAGCCTGCACGTCGTCGGGGCCGAGGATGGGGTCGGCACTTTCCATGCTGAGAATGAGGCCGATGGGAGCGTCGTTGCTCGCCTTTGCGGCAGCCTTCTGCCACGCCGAAATCGAGTCGTCAAGATCTGCTGTGGTGCGGATGAAAGTCAGCTCGCCGGCGCCTTCCAGGGCTTTGTAGTAGTGCAGGTGCGACTGGCCGATGGCATGAGCCGCCGCCTGGGTGCGCATGCCATCAGCCAGGAAGTCGGTGGGCAGTTGCACGCGGGACATGATGGTGGACAGAACGATACCCACATGCCCGGCGCGCATTGCAGGCAGGGCAACCGTGGCAATACCCTCGTCGCCGACACGCACCTTCTTGCGCAGGGCATCCGCGTGCAGGGGCTTGGGTGTGACACCATCTCTGTAGATGTCTTCCCGTTCCCGCAGGGTCTGTACGCTCTGCGTCAGGTCGCGGCGGTGGTGGAGCGCATTAAATGCCAGATCGAGATGGCCATCGACGATGAGGACGGGAGAATTCTTCGTCATCGGTCCTCAGCGCACCCGGTATTTGGCAATCGTTGCTTCATTGATGGTGACGCCCAGGCCCGGCGCATCAGAGACATGGACAAACCCCTCGGCGTCGATATCAAAGCGCTCCAGCGTCAATTCGTGGCGCAGTGGCGAATCGGCCATGCAGAACTCGAAGATGTCACCGTGTGGCACGGCTGCCAGCGCGTGCAGAGAGGCTGAGATGGTGATGCCACTCTTGAAGCTGTGGTTGACGATGCGGGTGTGCATGCGATGCGCAAGCCGACCGACTTCGACCATCGTGCTGATCCCGCAGCGACCCGGATCCGGTTGGATCCAGTCCAGACGACCTTCGCGCATCAGTCGCTCGAAGTCGACATAGCGTGATTCGGCTTCCCCTGCGGCGATTGGCACCGGGCTGGCATCGCTCAGGCGGCCATACCCGGAGACATCCTCGGGGTGCAGAGGTTCCTCGAGCCAGAAAATGCCAAACTCGTGAAACTGCCGAGCCCGGGTCAGCGCTGTTTTCCAGTCCCACACCTGCCCGGCGTCCACAAGAATGTCGACATCTTCGCCGGCCCCGCGCCTGGCTTCGCGCACAAGTGCTACGTCGAGAGCCTCGCCCTGCCCCATCGGTCCCCAGCCGAACTTGATGGCTGTGAACCCCATATCGGCATGTCGACGGGCCAGTTCGTAGGTCGCCGCCGGCGTGTCACCAAAGAGGATGGAGCAGTAGGCACGAAAACGCGTCTTGTGCGGACCACCCAGCAACTGGTATATGGGTCGACCACAGGCCTTCCCGGCGATATCCCACAAGGCCAGGTTAATACCTGCCATTGCATGGGAGCCGGCGCCGGTGCGACCGTAGTAGTTGGCCGCCT
>CALFPI010000739.1 GCA_937919035.1 uncultured Gemmatimonadaceae bacterium | reverse complement strand
GTGGCTCTGCTCAAGGGGCACAATGTTGGTTGCGTGCTGGTCACTGTCCATGGCGGCGAGCTCGCCGGCATATTCACCGAGCGGGACGTGCTGTACCGGGTGGCGGGACTGATTGAGGACTTCGAATCGATCCCCGTCGAGAGCCTCATGACACCGCAGCCGACCGCCCTCAAACCATCAGACCCGATCAACCGGGCCCTGCACATGATGGCGATTCACGGGTTTCGCCACGTGCCCCTCGTCGACGATGATGGTTGCCCGGTGGGTATCGTCTCATTGCGCGACATCGTGCAATTCATGGACGAGAATTTCTCTGCCGCAGAGGCGGACCGATGAACTCCGCCCTGCTTGCGGTGTTCCTCCTGTCTGCGTCAGCAGCAGCGATGGCCGATCTGCCTGAGCAAGCTCTGGCGCAGCCTCGTGAGATCTCTGAGCGCTCCTGGTTGAACCTTCACCTGCAGGTGCTGGGGCACGGGTTGAGCTACCCGGCCTATCGTGTGTCCGTTGGCCTCACAGACAGCAATCGTGTCAGTTTCGAATTCTGGATCAGTACCCCCATGGCGCAACATCTGACCGAAGCCGGGCGTGAGGAAAGTGAACGGATCCTCGCCTACCATGCTGATGGAATTCAGAAGAGGGTGGGGGACCTGCTGCACAGAGAGTTCCCCGCCCTGTGGCCAAACTATGATGCAGAGAGGGACTTCAAGGGGGAATTTCTGACACCTGGAGCGGAGCTTGATGACCCACCCGAGCGGTGGGCGCGCTGGCAGAAGAACGGGCTGCAATGGAGTTGGAGCCCGTAGCGTGCACCCCTGGTGCCGGGCATCTGGCCTCCGGGTGGCTCTATTCGGTGTCGTGCTCGACGCCGATCCCTTCCATTGACTCAGCCAGGGTGATCGTCTTGTCGATCACGGCTTCTTCCGTTGTGATGATCCACCCTTCCACCTGACGTCCCAGAACACTGATGGTCTTGGGCACTGCGTCGATGACGTTTGTCGTCTTGTCAGCATGTCGCTTGCGATCCACGCAGAAGAAGGTGTGGCGTCGCGTGACCCCCTTCTCAATGATCTCCGGTCCACGACGGCGGGCGCTGGTGTTCTCTGCTCTGGTCTTTTTGTCAGCCATGGATCACGTACCCGAATGATGATTTTTGACGGTATCGACGAGGCGCACGACGCTGTCGTACGGCGTCTCGGGGTGTACGCCATGCCCCAGGTTGAAGATGTGTGGTTGTCCGTCGGTGCGCTGCAACAGATCACGAACACCAGCCTCGACGACATCAGGCGCAGCGAACAGGGCGAGGGGATCAAAGTTGCCTTGCACGGGGCGCCCTGGCTTGCGTGCAAACAGATCAACAATATCTGTGCGCCAGTCGACACTGAGGACATCAGCGCCGACACGATCCAGAGCGCTGACCAGGTGAGCGGCATCGTTGGCGTAGTAGATGGTCGGCACTCCCAGGCTCGACAGGTGCTGGAAAATCCGTTGCAATCGCGGCAGCGCGATGGTCTCAAAATCCGCCAGTGATAGAGCGCCGATCCAGGTGTCGAACAATTGCAGTGCCTGAGCGCCAGCCCGCACCTGCATAGACAGGTAGTCGATGGCAACGTCCGTGAGCTTGTCGATGAGTGCCAGCGCTGTGGCAGGATTGGTATGCAGCAGCCGCCGCAGGCCGGTGAATTCACGCCCGCGCCCGCCGGTCTCGGCCATGTACGTCGCCAGGGTGAATGGCGAACCGGCAAAGCCAATCAGCGGCACCGACTCCGGCAACTGACTCCTGATGCGGCCAATGATGTCTGCCACATAAGCCAACTCATTTTCTGCGTCGAAAGTGTGCAGTCGTGCAACGTCCTCGGGCGTCGAGACGTAGAACTCAAGAACCGGTCCAGGATTGAAGGTTACCGAGCAGCCCATGGGATCGACTGGAGTGAAAATGTCGGCGAACAGAATCGCGGCATCGACGCCAAGCAGTTCCACCGGCATGAGGGTCACTTCCGTGGCGATGGCAGGATCGCGAAACATGCGCTCGATGCTGCCCACCTGCTCTTTAAGCTCCCGGTACGGCGCCAGAATTCGCCCGGCCTGGCGCATAAGCCAGACGGGACGGCGTGGGGTTGTTTTGCCGCGACAGGCGGCCAGGAACAGCGGTTCTTTATCGCTCATCTTACCAGTTGGGAGTGACCCCGAGGGATCGGTGATGGGTGACTCGCGACAGATCCCGGACGCGGATTCCTTCTTCCGGAAAATAGACGCATACGTAGTCGTTCTTTGCCGGCGTCGAGGCGGTCCAGTCGAGAGAAGCGCGCTGCAGATGCTCACCCATGACCAGTTCACCAACAATCATGTCATAAATCGCCTCGACCATCGTCCGGCGTCTGACGAGATGGGAGGGAATCGTCAGCGATGTTGCCAGATAGCGCAGGTACTGATTCTGCTCCATGTAGTTCTTGCCGAGACTTTCGCGTGGGGCTTCGGCGGAAATTATGGCCCAACCGGATTCCGGGACCTCGATGGACATCATGCTGTCGTTGCGGTAGCGCATCAGGTCACGAATGTCGCCGAAGATGCCAATGTAGCGCTTGGCCATATTCTTCACCGTCAATGGCATGGTGCCACCGGCGGCATCGAAGGCGCGCGTGATCCTCGGTATGAGGATGTACTGCTTCTCCGCCGCTTTGCTCGCACGCAACGCCGCGACCACACGATCATTGAGCCGAGCCCGCAGTTTCTGCTCCAGGAAGGTGCGGTCCTGTGTCGGGATGTCGACGTCGAGGCCTGCGGCAAGATCCTCAACGCTGACGACATGGTCGAAGATCGAGTAGAGAGACGAAGCAGTCCTGGCAGTTCCCGACAGGGAGGAATCGCGGGTCTTGTCGTCGACGCTGCCGCTGTTCCTCCGTGTCGATGTGTCAGGGGCGGGGTTGGGTCTTTTTGATGGCTTGGCTGTAGCGAATAGTTCATCGCTGCCGCCATCGTTGAGCAGCGAAGCGGACCCGGGATTGGTGCCGACTTCGTCGGCATCCGTGCCGGAGGATGCGCCGAAGAGTTCGTTGGATTCTATGTCGCCAGGGGAATCATCAGGGGGATCGACGCCGAAATCTACCACACGATCAGATCTATCTGCGTCGCGGCCGAAGTCGGCAGTGGCTACTGGCTCATTGGCAGGCTCGTCGTCACGGCCAAAGTTGATGACTGCATCGGGCCGAACTTCGTCCCGACCGAAATCAATGTGACCGACTGCTTCCGCATCGACATCGGTACGTCCCGTAAAGTTGATGACTGCATCGGGTCGCACTTCGTCTCGACCGAAATCAATGGGTTTGCCGGAGGCGTCATCATTTTCACCACCTTCCGCAAACTCCTCGTCTTCATCGAAGAACAGACTGCCAGCATCGTCGGTTACTGTGGTGTCACCGGGGTCACTGTCGGCGGGCAGGACAACGCCGCCATACTCGGAGGCTCCATCGTCCATAACGCGAGAGTCCACCAAGTGTGCGACGAGGGCTCCGTGCCGTGCAAGGATCTCATCGATACGGTCGGCAAGATGCCCGTTGACTTTGAAATGGTTGCGGGCATGGTGGAAGGCGACGACTACGGAGCGTAGATCCTCTGTATCGAGCGTGTCCTCGATCTGATCGAACGGCCCAATAAGGTCATCGACCCACTGCGTTGCAAGCAAACGGTTCCCTGATCGCTTGATATGATCCTCAAGGGATTGGATTTCCGCACGCAGTTGCTGGGCGATGTGGTCCACAGAACTCCGTACTCCTTACTCGTGCACTTTTTGGTCGAAGACGATGGCAGGGAAAACACCCGGCCAACGTGGTTTTCCAGGGCGCCAGTGCGGCAGACCACGCTTACCGGATATGCGGATCTGTCCGTCCCGGTAATAGACGTGCACCTGCTTCTTCGAGGGTTCTTCCTTCTGCTGGTATGTCGTGCGCGTCAGGCTATTGCAGTTGTCGAAGAATAGGGCCTCCATCGCAGCATCAACGACGACGCGATCATAGACATCTTCAAGGACAGACTTCTGCCGCATGGCCTGAGGCGGAAGGTCGTTGGCTCTGGCGTACAGGCCCAGACGGATTTTCGGTAACTTGAAGGTACAGTTCAGATACTGCCGATCAAGCAGTGCCCAGTGACCGTCGGCGAACGCTTCGCGGTAGAACTGGAGTCCCGAGTACCAGAGACTGCGATCTGAAGAGCCGACAAAACGTGATGGCATCCGGTCTTTCAGCTCACTGATCGAACAGGGGACCTCACCATCACCATCGGGCAACTGCGCGGTTCGATAGATGAGGACGTAGTCCCGCAAGGCTCGCCGCAGCGGCCCCAACCGTTCGTTTTTTGCGTGCAAGCCGAACTGCTCGATCCGCATGAAGCCATCCCAGACCCGTTCAAGTCTTTGTTCGGCGAGTTCATGTTCGTCGTCAGGCAACCGTCCACCGAGGATACTGGCAAGAAGATCCAGGTCGATCAAGCGCGGACCGAGGACCAGTCGCAGACGCTCACTGAGGGGCCGCTCGAGGAATGACCGGCGTCCCCCGGGGCGCTTTTCTTCCTGGCCCTCGACAGTCGTTTTGCCGTCGGCTGGATCGGCGAGGGGGATGTCCTCATCGTCATCCTCCTCATCGTCGTCGACGAACAGTTTGCGCTCACGCTTGACGGCGGCCAACTCCGTCTGCAACTCTGTGATCAGCGTGAAGTCGACGGTCTCGCCGAGATCGTGACTGGCATCCTCAACCGTGGCAATGTCGTCGGCAATCTCGTCGCGCAATTCCTCAATCTGCTCGCGCTTTTCGATGATACGCCCCACCGGATTCAGCAGATGCCGTAGCGTTACCAGCCGATCCACGTAAGGCTTGACGGACATGGCGAGACGATGGCCCAGTTCGGGGTCCTCGATCTCGACGTCCTCCTCATCATCTGCCAGACGCGTGATTCTTCGTGCCAGTGACAACACGCGCTCACGCAATAGCTTGTCGTCGACGACTGACGTCTCTGTGGCCTCCTCTTCGGCCACTTCGTTGTCGCGTGTCGGCATGAGCGGATCACTTGCCTGGTTCGACCATCCACTCCGGGAGGGTGATGCGGTAGCGATATACGTCGTCCTGCGGTCGTATTGTGACCAGCCCGTCGGCGCCACCTGCTGACAGCGACTCGGGCACGTCGACCTCATCGCGGTAGGCAAGAACGCGCAAAGGTGGCATGCGCCGACCTTTCCACAGCACGGCCGGATTGATCTCGATGGTATCGGTGCAGTCGAGGGGATAAACGTCGATGACCCAGCCTTCGTGGGTGAGCACGGCGGCACCGTTGAGGGTCATGGCCCCAAGTGTCAGCCGCTGACCGCGTGTGTCACAGTAGACGTATTCTCCACAGGCGGCGTAGTCGGTTCGTCCAGCACCCGTGTCTGCACTGTAGACGAGAAGGTCGCCTGGGCCTTGCGCAAGGAATGAACCGGGAGGCAAGCGGTAATGGGTCTCCTCGTCGACTTCGATGGTCCAGTCGTCATCCTTTGAGCCATTGATGTGCAATTGCAGACCGCTGCGGTACACGACCCGGACCTGGCTCAGTTCGTGAGCACCGGCGATGAGCGCCTCGGTTGTTGCCAGCAGGTTACCGCCACGCTGGTAGTGGATGGATTCGACCGCCACACCCAGATAATGAGGCTGCAACTTGCGCAGGAGGTAGTAGATCTTGGCGACGGCCGGCAGTCCCCAGTGTTCCAGATCGGGCAGCAACCCGGCATGACCGAAGGCAAGGGTCGCGGCGATATACCGATCAAACCATGGACTGCGGCTGTCCCGCTCATCGGCAGGTATGTCGGTACCGAAGAACTCTTCGGGTGTACCGAGACCGGCGCTGATGTTACCCTTGCGTGGTTGACTTAGGGCGAAGTCGACGAGCAGCGGCTTGTCAGCCGGGTGATGGCCCTGAATGCGCGCGACGCAGCCGCTCAGCAGGCCATTGTAGAGCCAGTGACTGCCGCCATCTCCGACCACGGGTGTGCGACCGTTCGCCGCCAGAGATGCGAGCAGGCTCTGTTCGGCGCGCATCGTGCCGGAAAAACTGGCGGGGGAGGCGGTCCGTGTATCAGAGTCGACGCGGTTCCATGGCGGGGAAGCCGCATGGTCACCAAGAAATACGGAACTGGCGCCGTAGACATCGACGAGGCGCTGGATACACGCGTCAGCTACACTGGCGGTGCGGCTGGGCTTGAGCAGGTAGCGCCCGGGACCGGTAGCGACGAATTCTCCGTCTTCACCAAGTGCAATGAGATCGGTGGACCATGCCTTGTCGTGTGGGCTTATGCTGCGCAGCGAAGCGTGCAGGCCGTACTCGTAGCCAAGGTCCTTTATGGCGTCGAGGTATTCATGAAAAGCATCGTCGCCACCTTTGGCGGCGGCACCGATGGTGTCGATAGCGGGAACTCCACCCGTACCGTCATGCCACGTCGTCTCCGGATGCAGCACAAGGAGATCGTTGAGACCGACCTGGCGAAACATGCGCAGCCGCTCGTAGGCTTCGACATAGGCTTCTTCGCCGGCGGCCATTTCTGGCAGGCGACACCATACCATGTCGGATGAAACAGGGGTCGGCAGGTGATCCGTAGCCACAGGCTGCGACGGCAATACCTCCTCGAAACGACGCGATACGGTCAACACCCAGCGGTCGCGCAAGGCGACGCTGCGGCCATCAGAGGCCGGACGGTATCGACTGCCACCGTTGAGATGCATAACCTGATCATCTTCACCGGGGACTCCATGCATGGAGGAAGCCCTGGAGTGGTACCAGTCGAGGTAGCTCGAAATGAACACACCCGCCGTCGACAGGATCAGGGGCTGCGCATCGCCGAGGCTGAAGTAGGGTACGTGAATGAGTCGCGGATGGATGGCACCCGATACGTATCCCAGGTCGATGCCGGCCGCTTTGCCGGGTCCACCCTCGATCTCAACCTGCAGGGACTTGCCCTTGATTCGCAGACGGTAGAGAAAATCAGCCAGTTCGTTGCCACGACGGAACTGCCAGCGCGCCTCAATGGCGTCACCGACTTGCTCGCAGGAGACGAAATGCCTGGCGATCTCGTCGTCAGCAGCCGACCACTGATTGCCCTCCATGAACACCAGAATGCCGCCATCTTCGGCCAGCTTGATGGCGTCCCCATTGTTGATCTCGACCTCGAAGTCGGAAAGATTCCCCTCGATCGGGGTGTAGATGTAGCGGACCACAGCCGACAGGGATCGAGCCTCAAGGATGTAGGAAATCCCGTCTTTCTCGATGGAATTGGTAACATCCTCTTCCACGACCGGTAGCATCGAAGGATCAGCGCCGTAGGGGGCTGGCAGTTCGGTTGCCGCTTCGATCGCCGTTGCGATTGTCTCGAAAGCGATCGTCCTGAGCACGAGCGCAGCGATCGAGGGGTGGTTGAGGGATCGGGCCACAAGCCCGATGATACTGCTGCCGCCCGGGAGTGTGTGGCGGAGAATGTGCATGCCCGTGAAGTCGAGCGGACCGAGATGCAGTTCCTCGCCGCCGCTGAGTTGTGCGAACAATTCGCCGGCGGGCCCTGATTCGTCGAAGATTGGTGCTTCGATGGTCACCTGCAGGGCGCCGACATTGTCAGGGACAGGGATCGGCGCCACTGCGGTAACGAGCAACTCACCGGCGCCAGCGAAGGTCATGACGAGCCCCCCGTTGTCGTTGCCAGCGGCGTCACCGGCGAGTCCTTCGTGGAACGTGACCTGCCAGTCAGAGAGACCGGGAAGGGCAGATATGCGGGGATCGGTGTCGGGTTCCGCTGCGAGTACGGACTTGGAGATTGGCTCCACAGCCGTCTCCTCGCCAACTTGAGAAACGGTCATACACTTCCTCTGAATTCGGGAGTTCCGCGAACTGTATATTCGATTATATAGAGACCGAACAAGATAGCCGGTACCCCGAGGAGTGTCAAGGCGGATCCGCTGTGTGTGGCACTCGGTGCACTGTTTATAAATCACATAAAAA
>CALFPI010000738.1 GCA_937919035.1 uncultured Gemmatimonadaceae bacterium | reverse complement strand
GTCGGATACTTGCCCTGATGTGTCAGCGGCGCCACACCGCCGCCGGTCTGCTTGATTGTCTCACACAGGGCAAGGAACTCGTCCCACGTCTCCGGTTCCGTCCAGCCATGCTCGTCGAACATGCCTTTGTTGTACCAGATGCCGGAGATGGCATAGGTGATGGGCAGGAAATACTGGTGTCCCTCGAACTGGCCCTCTTCGAGAGTGCCGTCAAAGAAGGTGTCCTTGAACTTCACCCCTTCCTGGCCGTAGGCGGGCGCTTCCATCAGCGAATCGAGGTTGGCCACGAGGCCGTCGTGCAGATTGACCCAGAAATTGATGTTGTGGATGCCCCAGAATACATCGGGCGGATTGCCGGACAGAAAACGGGGACGGGTCTGGTCCCACGCCCGCGGGTTGCCCCAGACGTAGGCCGTGATCTCGGGATGAGCTCGTTCGAATTCGGCTGCCGTGTCGTAGACCCACTGCATGCCGTAGCCGCCCTGGAAGAAGACACCTTCCATGACGTTGTCGCCGAGATCGAGTTTGGGGTCTTCGCCGCGCAGGAAAAACGAACAGCCGTACAACACAAGGAGCAGAAGCAGGACGATTTTCGATCGCATGTGGTCCAGTCCCTAGTGCGTGGGGTCGCGGACAGGTCTGCTGATGGGCGTCCGGCTCGGTTTGTGCGCTGCCCCGGGATCTGCCTTGGCGACAGCTTCGGGGATGTCGCCCGTCCACCAGCTCGGCGGCAACGGAAACTGGAATACATCATGCCAGGCGAGGATCAGGGTGCGTCGTTGCTCCGTCTGATTCGGCCAGGCGCTGTGCATGAGACGGGCATCACCGATGACGAGATCGCCGGCGCGCATCGGTACATCGATCGAATCGGTGCGATCGAGGAAGGCAGGGTGAGTGAAGTCCTCGAGAGCCTGAATTTCGGCGCCGTGGGCGTCGGGCAGGATGTCGTGCAGGTCGATCCGTCGCCTGTGGGTGCCGGGGATGACGCGCAGGCAGCCATTGGTGCGATTCGTATCGGTCAGGTAGTAGGACAGAAAGATCTTGGTCGGCCACGGCGTCGCCGCTGCCGGACTGTTCCAGTTCATATAGTCCTGGTGCCAGTACAGCGGCGGACCAAAGGCGGGTTTGGACAACAGGATCACACTGTCGTGGGCGCGCAGGGATTCCAGTCCCAAAGACTGGCAGAGCGCAAGCTGGCGTGGTTGATCGATGATACGCTCGACGATGGCATCGGCGAAGTGGTGCGCATCTTCCTGTCTGTCGGCAGGCCAACTGCGCGACGCCGTGACATGGATGTCGGAGCCCTGGTAGCGAAACTTCGGGTCCACGGGCAGTCGTTTGAAGAGATCGTCCGACCACTGGCGCAGGTCCTCCAGCAGATCGCCGGGCATGACATCGGGGATGACGGCATAACCATCATCGACCAGCTGCCGGCGCCCCCGTTCGGCCTCCGCCTCGGTCAGGATGCCGTCCATCAGTCCACCCGCTGTGCCGGTTTCAGGGTCCAGG
>CALFPI010000737.1 GCA_937919035.1 uncultured Gemmatimonadaceae bacterium | reverse complement strand
GTCGCCCCCGAGAGCCGGGCATGACAATCAACCCAGAGTTCGACCCGATCCCCGTGAACCTTCTTGGCATAGGTGTAGAAGTCGATGACTTCGGCAACAATGGCCGGGTCCGTCCACGCATGCTCATTGTGGCTGCCATCGACACGCCCCTTCGTGCCCGAATACGCGGCGCCGGAGATCCCGTACTCCACGCCATCGGCACTGACGGTCTGTTTCTGCCCGTAGTATACCGGGATCGTCGTCTTCATGACCCGGTAGCCCCGCTCCATGGCGCCGGCAATATTGTCAGCAAACTCCTCTCTCGTGGCCCCACCCGGCACGTGACAGTAGACCGGGATCCGAGACTCGAAGGTCGGGCCGCCGAACAATTCATATATGGGCTTGCCCACCTCCTGCCCCTTGATGTCCCACATGGCGATGTCCAGGGCACTGATCGCGGACACAGCAATGGTGCCGATCGTCCATTGATTGTCGCGGTACATGTGTTCGAAGTGCAGCGCCGGCTGCCGGGGATCTTTGCCAACGAGGCCGATGTTCTCGACCAGGTTCTCGATGGCGCGCCACGTGGCATCATCGAAGCGTTTCGTGACGATTTCAGAGATTCCCGTCAGCCCCGTATCCGTGCGTACCTGCGTGATGATGAGGTTGCGGAAGTCTGCGTCGATGAGCTGTACTTCGACCGATTCGATTTTCATGGTGCAACCCTCAGGCCGCTGTCGCTGGCAGTATAGGCGGCCTCGACGAAGCGCATGGCGCGCAAAGCGTCGTCGCCATCGGTGATGAACTGTCCTCCCATGCGGGACGCGTGCATGAACCTGCGCACGAACTGCTGGCCCAGACCGCCGCCGTACCCGGCTCCCTCCGGGGGTGTCAGGGTCACGACCTCGGGCCCTGAACCTTCGGACTGCGGCCCCTCGTTGTGCAGGTATATCGTGTCCTGCCTTCCCTCAAAGCCCCATTGGGGCCAGAGGATCTCGCCAAGATCGCCTCGCAAAGTGATGCCGATGTCACCGTAACGCTGCCGCAGGATGTAGCCGGCGTGCAGGTTGCCGACGGCACCCCCATTGAGAGTGAAGGTCAGAGCCGCCATGTCCTCGACGTCGATGCCTCGGGTGAAGGTGCGGACGTGACCGGAGACTTCGGCGAACTCCTGGCCGGTGAGATAGCGAATCAGGTCGATCGTGTGAATCGCCAGCCAGTGCAGAATGCCACCGCCGGCGATCTCCTTGCGGAACAACCAGTGCTCCGGGTTGCGCTGACTGACACTGCTGGTCACCATGCGCGCCTCGATCGATTGGATGTGCCCAAGCGCCCCCTCGCTGACCAGACGGCGAATGCGCCGCGCCGCCGGCTGCAGCCGATTGAGAAAGCCCGGGGCCCAGATCGTGCCACCGGCAGTGGCGGCTGCATTCAGGCGTTCGATATCGGCACTCGTTCGACCCGAGGGTTTCTCGATGATGCACGGTATGCCGGCCCGCAACAGACGCTCACCAAGATCGGGCGCCTGGTCATTGCGCACGGACAGCAGCACCATGTCCGGGCGGCCGCTGGCTGTCAGCAGGGCGTCGAATGAAACGCTTGTGACATCTTCCGGGACCTGCGTGCCAGGATGTGTTGTCGTTGCCGGCGAGGCGACCGTGCTGTCCGCATCGACGTCGCACACGAGCAGGTCCCGGACCTCGTCCAGACTCCTCAGCGTTTCCAGCCAACCCCGACTGTGTGGGCCAGTGATACCGACGAGAGCGACCTGCCAGTCTCTCTCGTCGGCAGGATTCGCCTCGCCCGTCATCAATCTTCTTCCTTGAGAAACTGTGCGATATAATCACGCGACCGCAGCAGGCCTTCCTGCTGTAACTCGGGCGTCGCCCAGAAATGGTGATCTTCAAGCTCCACGCTCAGGATCCCGTCATAACCGATTTCCTCGAGGCGACGAAGCACGAGCTGCCAGTCAACCATGCCCTCGCCGGGGATCGTGTAGCGCCACCACCCCTCACCGAAGCCGTAGGTGCGATCATAACTCTCACCGAGGATACCGCTCTCGTAGAGCTTCTCCTGAATGATCTCCGTGTCCTTGAGATGCACGTGCCGGACGCGATCGCTGAACTCATGCAACAGGCGCACATGGTCGATCTGGATGCGGGCGAAGTGGGAAGGGTCGTAACAGATGCCGAGATTCTTCGATGGAATGGCGGCAAATATCCGTCGCAGGCTTTCCGGGGTGCAGCCCAGGCTCCCGTACCACGGATGGCCACCGGGCCAGGGCTCGATGGCGATGTTGATACCCACCTTCTCCGCATGCTCAACCACTTGCGGATAGACTCGCTCGAAGATCTCGAATGTCTTGGCCCGGCCCTGCGACGGGTCGTCGGGGCTGAGCACTGTGAAGTACGTGTGCCCGCCATGTTTGGCGATGGCCGTGAGATCCTTCTTCAGGCTCGACAGCGCTTTGCGACTCTTCGCCTTGTCCTGCGACAGCAGGCCGCCGGCACCAGCGTCGCAGGTGCCGATCGCCAGACCAAGGCGGCGGCACGTGCGGGCGATCTCAGAGGTCAGTAGCGGCGTGTCGATAGCGTCGAAGTCGTTCTCCGCCAGCCATTCACAGTACGCATCAAAGCCGATTTCACGGGCAAAGCCCGGCAGACGGGTTCCAATCTTCATGGCGTAACTCTTTCCGGTTGTGTGATATGAGGTGACACCCACTGAGAAACAATCAAGGAGATGAATGCCAGTATGGAGCCACTGATGAAAATGACTTCATAGCCGAAGTGGTACCATGCCAGACCGCCCAGCAGCGGCGCCACGACCGCGGCAAGATGGTTCATGGTGACCCCCATGGACAGAGTTGACTGCAGGTCCGCCCGATCGGCA
>CALFPI010000736.1 GCA_937919035.1 uncultured Gemmatimonadaceae bacterium | reverse complement strand
CGGCACCCGACGGCCACACCGTGGGCTGATACCGAACCGGGCGACATGGGTTGCAGCAGCTTTGCCACCGTTGGTGATGGACCGAATGCAGCCGCCGAAACCATCGCCACACACAATCGACACTGCCCCTTCAACCCAAAGTGTTACCAGCTGGCCTACGTCGGCCGACCGGAAGGTGGCAACGCCTATTGGACGATCACGCCGGGTGGTGCCGGCGCCGGTTGTCAGATCGTCAACGACAAGGGTCTCTCCCTCATCCTCAATGCCGGTGGGAACCTGCACCGGGAAATGCAGGGCGACGCCTTCGGGGTGCCGTGGTTCCTGCTGTTTCTGACGGTGGCGGCGCAGGCGGACAGCGCGGAGGAGGCCATCGAGATGATCACCCGTGGCACGCCTGCCTATCGGGCGCAGACGCAACGCAACAGCCTGCTGCGCACCGGTACGTGGAACTTTCTCGTGTCGGATCGTACGGAATGTGCCGTCATCGAGACTTCATGTGATCGGTATGCCATCCGGCGTCCGGGAGATCTCGGCGAGATCGGCAACTACCTGGTGATGACCAATCACTGCACCTGTGACCACAGCTACAACGCCGACAACGAGCGCACCGATCTGCCCATGACCCGCTTCGGGGACGTTGAATCCAATGCGGGAAGTGCCAGGCGCTTTGAGATTCTCATGCGGGATCTTGCCGACCACTATGGCCGACTCGACAGCAGGCTGGCTCAACAGTTGATGTGCGGGCATCATCAATACGACGACGCCGGCACGCGCCTCGAGTCACCCGATGGGGCGGCGGGGTTCCAGTTCAATGGGGACGTGACCTGCCCGCACAGAGGTGAGTACCCCCATGCCTCCGAGGGCGGCTCGGCTGACGCAAAAGTTGTCGTCAGTCGGCAGTCGGGGGTCGAAGCGAACTGGACACTCGGGCGACCGTGTGAATGGGTCGGCCCGTGGGATCGGGTGCGTTTTGGGAAAGAGTTTTCCGGCTAGAGCGGAAATTTCAGCCGTCAGACGACGGCGGCACGTCCCCTGATCTCGAGGGAAACAACAGATCCGAAGACCGTGATCATCGCCAGCGGGATGAGGGCATCGTACCACGACAGGCCAATGCGGCCACGGAGGAAGTGCACCCACTCCTGTGGAGTCGCCAGTCCTGTACCAGGTGGGATGGAGGCGAATTTCTCGAGTGTGAAGTACTGGAAAGCGAAGAGCAGGACGGCCAGCAGCAGGAGCAGCAGCATGATCCGCGTCTCTTCCCGTCTGGTCAGAAAAGTCCGTATGGCCTTCGTTGATGGCAGCATGAACGAGCACCCGGGCGCTAGGAGGGAAAGCGAAACTCGGGTGACGCGTTGCACGAATCATGCCAGCTACACGTCCGGGACGAATCGCCTCCTGCGCCGATGCCGCACAAGCAGAACAACGGCGATGCACACAAGTCCCAGATCGACGCCGATGAGGGCCCGGCGCAACGGCGACAGACGCGGTTGCAGAAGGATCTCGTGGCGCCCTGGTGGCAGCTCCAGAGCCAGGTAACCGCCCGCTGTCTCCATCGCCATTGTTTGCTGGCCATCCAGCAATACCTGCAGATGGGGATGGAAGGAGTAGGCGAGCCGGGCGAAACAGGCTTCTGTGACCTGCAGGTCCAGTCGTACGGCCTGGGCTTCGACCTCATGCGCCAGCAGACGCAGCTCGGGTCGGGTTCCAAGGTTGCGTGGCTGCCCGTGGCGAAGATAGATGCGGTCGCTGACGCCGCGAGACAGTTGCAGTCCCATGCCGCTGACAATGCCCAGGGCGTACCGTGATGCCTCCGTCAGTTGCAGGGACCACGTCGTCGCCAGGTTGCTGATAGGCTCGTCGATCTCAGCGTCATCCGGCCCCGCATAGACCGCCAGCTGGCTCGAAACCACGACGGGCCCCGAGACGAATTCCGGCACCGGCAGCATCTGACCCCGCTGATCGCGGAACACGTAGACCTCCGACGCATGCAGCAGGCGCAGGCCGGCATAAACGAGATCCGCTCCGGCCTTGCCCTGCAGCTGATCCAGATGTTCCACCGATTGCACAAGCGGCGTCACTGCCGCCAGCCATGGTCGGCAGAATCGCAGGTAGGAGATCGACGATTCGTCGAAGATCCCCTGCGGCGTGGGCATGCCCGTCTGCCAGTGCAGCAACGTCAGCGCCAGGGGCAGGTGCTGCGCATCGGTAACGGCCAGGGCGCGCTCGCTGCCGGGATCGCCACCGGGATGTTCCATTTGTTCGGTGATGTAGGGCTGCTGGAAGGTTGTGGGTCCCAGGTCGATCAGCACGATGACCAGCATCAGGGTTGCACGCCACAGGTCTGCGGATCGAGGGCGTCTGCCCAGCAGATGCAGGGCGCCGGCGCCGGCCATTGCCGGCAGGAAGAAGGAGACGAACAACAGGTAACGGCCGGCGTTGAAGGCCTGCACGAAGCGGAACAGCTGCAGCCATTGCCAGCGGTATCCCAGTACCAGTACCAGTGCGACGACGAGACTGACCATCATCGCCAGAACGGGTGCGCGTCGCAGCCGCTGTCGTGCCAGCAAGGGCCCCACGAGACCGATGATGGCCAGCAGGATCAGAGACAGGCCGAGATACCCGCCGTACCAGTGCCGGCTCGATTCGGGCAGCGGCACGAGAAGAAGGCGGAAGTTGGACCAGCTCAACAGCTGCTGCCAGCTCGGATCCGGGACCTGGGCCAGGGAGATGCCCTGGGCCAGCCCTGTTGTACCCCGTTCCAGCCACATGGGCAATGTCAGACTGGCACCGGCGATCTGCCCGAAGAGTAGCAGCAGGGCTGCCGCAGCGGCATGACGCCAGGCCCGCGCCGTCCAGTGGATGCGGACCAGCCGCAGACCCATGTACAGCGTCAGAAAGATCGTCGCCCAGGCGGCGTACCCGGGGTGGATAAAAATCAGCACCGCCAGAGCCAGCGCCCCTTTGATGATGCTGGGCACGAACAGGCGTGGGATC
>CALFPI010000735.1 GCA_937919035.1 uncultured Gemmatimonadaceae bacterium | reverse complement strand
ATGCGCAGGATGGCGCCATCCTGCGGCAGCATCGCTACGGCCATGTCCAGGGGATCTATGCCGGCAATTTTCGCCCGGATCTGCCAGGTCTGGAGATGTGGATGGGAGACCGCTGGGGAACGTATGGTCTGCTGAACATGGTCAGCGGCACCGGTGAACCCCTGGGTCGCATGGAACCCGACAACGTCAGTCAGGGAGGACCGGCGGTGAACTGGTCCGGTGACGGCGAGGAATTGCTGTTCCTCAACACCAGCGAGGCCGCCTTCGGCTTCTGGGATGCCGACTGCCGGCGTGTACTGCAGCCGATCTGTGACGGACTGCCCTTCCGTTGGCTGCGCAGCACGATCGTCGAGGATGTCTGTGGCGACGCTCGGGATGAGATTACCTACATCCACGAAGGGGTGGTCTACATCGTCACGCAGGACACGCCCTATGCGTCGGGTGAACAGATCTACGCACCAACACGCCGCATGGACATCTCCCTTCCGGGATGGCAGGTCGCTGAGTAGCAACGGCGCGATACATACAGAGCCGGGCGCCGCACACGGGGCGCCCGGCTCCTCCCGTTCTACATAAACCTGTAGCTCAGGCCGAGAGAAATCACCGGATACATGTCGAAGGAGCTGATGTCATCGGCCAGCTCCGCCTCTTCCTGCTTCACGTTGTCGAGCAGGATCTGCTTGGCCGTACGCCCCTCTGCATCCCCGGGGATGGGTGTGGTGTCATCGAGGGTATCGATCGTGCCCATGGTAATGGTGGGACTGCCCTGGAAGACGAAACCCACATCCAGCAGCAGACCGATCCTCTTGTCCCGACCCACCATGTTGCCCCACCCAAGGCCGGCGTAGGGTGCCACCGAGTTGAACTCGATCTCTCCGGTGAAGGCCTGTACCTCCGCCGTCGCGTCGTAGACCTGACCACCGATCGCAAACGTCAGCGGTCCGGCGTCACCGCCGGGTGTGCCGACCACATCCAGACCGTTGCCGTTGAGCATGAGACCTCCGGTAACGCGGAAGCCGCCGCCGAACAGGTGATAGTCACCGAGCGCAGACAGCGTCATCAGATTCAGATCAAGCTCGTAGTCGTTGCCTGAATAGTCTGTGTCGTAGCTGATGCTGGCACCGGTGACACCCAGCCGCAGGTTCAGGTTGGGCAGCAGGGGCGTCGCCACTTCGACACCGCCACCAAGCGAACCGGCACGGAGCGCAGCACCCGCCGCGCTGAATGGCAGTTGCGCAGAAGCCAGCGTCGGCGAAGCCAGGTACATACCGGTCAGGCACAGACTGATCTGCAGCAGATAACGTGTGATCATGTAACAAGGTCTCCTTGAGAGAGGTTCCAAAGCACTCATGATATCGCATCCAAGGGCCACTTCCAGTCCACCTCCAAGGCCGTAGCCGTTGCACGCTGGCACGTCTGTGCGCCCGGATGTCATCATCCGACTGCGCCGCCCGCCATTTCAGATCGGACCCGGTACTGAAAGCGCGGTCACCCGTCCCGGCGACGACCGCCGCTCAGATCTGCTCATCACCCCGCACTCGAAGCCAGGCGTGGTCGAGTACGCGTATGCCATCGAGGCCGGGCATGAGTCTCCTTTCGAAGCAACAATGATGAGGGCAGATCCCAGATGCGGCAAACGTCGCCGGCCGCGGCGTCAGCGACGCCGGTCCTGACGGACGTGTCCTGAATCACAGGAGTCTGGCCGCCATTGGCCTACGTTCGGGGGGATCCTGGTCACCGGGTCCCCTCCGACCTATTGCTCAAATAAGAGAATTTTTGCTCTTTTCATCCCGGTGCGATCACGACGGGATACGGAATGATCAGGTGAGCTCTCCCCCTATAAGCATGAGTACGCGAGATCTGCGAGCCATTCTGCTGGAAGCCAGCCGGAACGGCGGTGGTGTGGTTGTGCGTGTGGCCGGCGATGTTCCAGGCCCGGGTGGGTCCACATTCATCGCGGCCAATCAACGGCTGACCGAGCGCCATCTCATCTGGTTTGAGCAGCGCAACCCTGCCTCGGGCACACGCCCTACCTATATCGATGTCGTCATCGCCCACGAGGGCCGAGCCCCCCGTGGTCCCGACGCGGCGACGACCGAAACGGCCGAGTCCGCCCGGAACCGGCATCAGCGGGCCCAGGATGTCTCCCGGGAAGTCGTCACCAAGGCGGACAACGTTACCCGGCAGGCGGCCGAAGTCTACCGGATCGTCGGTGACGGCGCCTTCTCGCCCAAAGCGTTGCGCAATCAGCAAGTGCAGGAAAGTCTCACCCTCCTCGACGAACACATTCGCCAGTTCCATTCGGCCGTGCGTGGTGCAATCGATGAGTACCTCGTGGGCAACACGCTGATCATGGATCTGATCTCGCGCCACGATCTGGCAACCCGCACGGTACAGCACGGCCTCGGTGTCGCGGTCTTCGCCACCGAAATTGCCTCGCAGGTGTTGCTCAAGGGTGGCGGCGAGCGGAACGATGGTGCCTGGCCAAGTGGTGATGACGACCAGGCGCAGCACCGCCTGCAACTGTTACAGAAGGATCTTGCCGAGATTTTCCTCGGCGGCTTCATGCACGATTGTGGTCTGTGGTCGCCGGAGACAAGCCCAGGGGAAAGCCACGAGATGGCCGGGGCCCGGTTGTTGTGGAACATCCCCGAGATTCAGCAGTTCCTGCCATCACTGACAAAGATTCTGCTGTTCCATTCCGACGTGATACGCATCGCCACAAAACCTGCCCTCGTGCAGATCGTGGAGCATCCCGGCGAGCCGGCAAAAACGACTTTTCGGGGCGAATTCTACCGCAGCGCAGATGATGCACGCGCGTCGATCCGCTTTCGCGGCGATCATGTGCAGGCCGAGATCCTCGGCGACAGCGACATGCACAAGGTCTTGCCCGTGGCTCTCGCCGAGTACTGTATCACGCAGGCGGAAGG
Source organism: uncultured Gemmatimonadaceae bacterium (assembly GCA_937919035.1). Lineage (GTDB taxonomy): Bacteria > Latescibacterota > UBA2968 > UBA8231 > UBA8231 > UBA8231. The sequence continues at coordinate 384 of CALFPI010000735.1, read as the reverse complement.
CTTCAATGCCCGCTCCTTGCCGGATATCGTCAGTCGCCTCGCGGGGCACGCTCAGGCGGGACTCTACCTGCGCTATATCGTGGCGCTGTGTAACTCACAGGTGGAGGTCATTGCGCCGCGTCGTGCCTACGTGGCGCTGAGCGGTCACCTCGAGTTCGGCGGTCGACAACTGGATGTGAACGGCTTCGAGGGAGGCTCTCTCTGGCACACAGATGACAATTTCTCGCCACACGTCGTGGTCCTCTTCGGCAACGATGACAGCGGCAAAAAGACACGCCTCGCCTTCGCTTCGCCTCATGAAGAAGCCTTCTGGCGGCCGCCGCATGACGATTCACGGCGCCTCTACCTGGCCGCCGGGCGCCATCGCACCAGCCTCGCCCTGCG
>CALFPI010000734.1 GCA_937919035.1 uncultured Gemmatimonadaceae bacterium | reverse complement strand
CTGCAACGCACCCCGGAGGGTGGGCCGTTGTGGCTGCAGACTTTCAAGGCGCTGCACAAGGTCAGCGACCCGCAGCGGGTGTGTCAGGACCACTGTTGCACCAAGAGCCTCGAAGCGGCTCGCCTGCCCCGCAGTGTGCGAGTCCTGCAGCACAATCACCGGCACACGCGAGTTGCGTGCCCGTACCCTCTCGATGAAACGCTCTCGCCGCAGCGGCTGCTCCAGCCCGACGACAACGGCGACCACGTCCGTCAGATCCGCATATTGCGCCGCCAGTTGCAGGTGGGTGACCCGGTCGACCCGGTGGCCCTCCCGCTCCAGGGCGCCAGCAATGCCGAACCAGGTTCGCGCGTCGTCACTGGCCAGCAGGTACCTGCCCAATGTTGCCCTCCTCTTCCAAGAGTGAGGATGGTGGAACACCTGGTGGATCTTTGTACAATTCCGCAAACACGTTAACAGTGTCAAGCCTGCAGTGATCGGCGCCGAGTCCCGCGCGCTGCCGCCGGAACATCCTCTACCTGGACGCACTGTTGCCGGCGAACAGGAGGCATGGCACCTTCTCGACATGACCTCCAATCCAGATCAGCTGTTGCGCGCAGCCTGGGGCGACCCCGTTGATGCCGGCGCCCTGCAGCAGATCCAGGCATGTATGGCCGCCGGCACCGGCGCTGTGGGAGGCGTGCTGATGGCCGACCATCACCTGGGCTACTCGATGCCTGTGGGTGGTGTCATCGCGTACGACAGCAAGGTCTCGCCTTCGGGCGTGGGCTACGATATCGCCTGTGGCAACAAGGCGGTGCGTGTCGATCTGCGGGCCGACGACCTGCGCCCCAGAATCGCCGCCTTCATGGATGAGATCTGGCATACCATCTCCTTCGGCATCGGCCGCCGCAACAAGGAGTCCGTCGAGCATGTTCTGTTCGACGATGACCCGGCGTGGGATCTGCCCGTCGCCCGAGAGTTCCACCACCTGGCGCGGACCCAGCTGGGTACGGTCGGCGCCGGCAACCACTACGTCGATGTCTTCAGCGACGAGGAGGATCGCGTCTGGATCGGCGTGCACTTCGGCTCGCGCGGTCTCGGCCACAGACTGGCGACCCACTTCATCAAGCTGGGAGGCGGCTCCAACGACTTCCACGCACCACCCGTGCTGTTCGACGTCGATTCACAGATGGGCCAGGAGTACATCGCCTGCATGAAACTGGCAGGCCGCTACGCCTACGCCGGCCGTGACTGGGTCTGCGAGCGCGTCTGTGATCTACTTGGTGCAGCCATCGTCGAGTCGGTACACAACCACCACAATTTCGCCTGGCTCGAAGAGCACGACGGCAGGCAACTATGGGTTGTTCGCAAGGGGGCGACACCCGCCTTCCCTGGGCAACGCGGCTTCATCGGTGGTTCCATGGGTGACATCTCCGTCATCGTCGAAGGCCTCGACTCCGACGCGGCGGCGCGTAGCTACCATTCCACCGTGCATGGCGCCGGCAGGATCATGTCGCGCACGGCAGCAGCAGGATGGGTGCGCTGGAGGAAACCTAAGAAACGTGGGCCCATGACCCCCGAAGTGCGCAAGCAGGGCAGGATCAGCCGGCAGATGATGGAGGACTGGATCCTTGAGTGGGGCGTGGAGCTGCGCGGTGCAGGCACCGACGAATCACCCCACTGCTACAAGAGGCTGCCGGACGTGCTGGCGCACCACGAAGGCTCCATTCGTGTGCAGCACACCCTCAGACCCATGGGCGTCGCCATGGCCGGCCCGGACACACACGACCCCTACAGGGACTAGGCGATGCCACCCATGGCGCAGACTTCCTTCCACTCCGTCCCGGTCACCGGCTGAATCGACAACCGCTGACCTTTCTGCACGACCTTCATGTCCGTCAACTTGCCATTGCTCTTCAGGTCGGCGAGACGGACGTAGGTGTTGAATTTCTTCTTCCACTTCACATCGAAGGAATACCAGCGGGGCTCATCCACGGATGACTTCTCGTCGTAGTACTTCTCTTTCCTGTCGAACTGACTCGGGTCCGGATAGCCCGCCTGATCGATGCTGACGATGCCGGCGATACCGGGTTCGTCACAGTTCGAGTGGTAGAAGAAGGCCAGATCGCCCTTGCTCATGACGTCACGGATGGAATTGCGCGCCTGGTAGTTGCGCACACCGCGCCAGAAACCCGTGCTCTTCGGGCGGGTCTTCAACTCATCAAAGGAACACTCGTGGGGTTCGCACTTCACCAGCCAGTAGGCCATCGGTCTCTCCTGCGGTGGGCCGTGGTTTTTTCCGGGACACAAGTGTAGTTGTCAGGGGGCGATTCGTGAAGCTCTCAACCCGGCAAATCTGGCCACGATGGACCGAGCATCTCATGTGGCGAAGTCCCGGAGCTTCCCACCCTCACGACACGCCTTCATATTGACGGCAGACAGCATCAACACGGCACACAAGGGATGGGGCATGCAGACAGGCGGCGACAGCAGGCAGATCAGCTGGCACCAGTACGCCGGGGGCGTGGCGATTCTGCTGCTGGCGGCGGCCCTGCGCATTCCTGGCGTCAGCCCGGACATCGCTGCCTGGCACCCGGATGAGTACAACTTCGTCTTCTGGCCGCTGCTGATTCTTCTCGGCGAACAGACGCCGCCCGTCTTCTACTACCCGCACCTGTCCTACTACGTGCTGGCCGCCATCAACGCCATACACCTGGGGCTTGCCGGAATGGGAGACAGCTTCGCGGCGAGCACGCTGCTGCGCTACTTCTGGTACCCGGAGCAGTCGCTGGCCATTGCTCGTGCCTTCGGCGTAGCCTGCGCCGTGGCCACCGTTGGTGTGACCGGCCTTCTTGCGCGCCGCCTCGGTGCCAATGGTCTGCTGGCGGCGGGACTGATGGCGGTGTGTGTCATACATGTGCGGCAAAGCCCGGTGGCCGGCGCCGATGTTCCCATGACACTGATGTTTGTGCTGGCCCTGTGGGCGGCGGTGCGCCTCGAATCGGCAGAGACGGCATGTGACTATCTGCTGGCAGGGATCCTCGTGGGCCTGGCGGCGGCGCTCAAGTACCAGGGCGCGCTGGTTGCTGTGGCAGTGCCGGTGGTGCATCTGACCAGCCGCCGTCGCATTGTGGATGCGCGCATTGCCGTGGCCGCTGCAGGTGCCATCGGAGGATTCCTGCTGACAACACCTGGGGTCCTGCTCGATGCCGGCACCTTCGGCAGCGGCTTCACCGAACTATGGGCCCACGTATCACCCGGCACGGTGGCTGAAACACCGGGGTGGTGGCGGCACCTGTCGCTGTCCTTGTGGACCGCATACGGCCCAGCCGGACTGGCTCTATGTCTGGCAGGCCTTGGTCTTGTGATCCAACGGCAGCGCCCGGCCGAACTGGGGCTGGCTGCGACCTTCCTGTTGTACTTTGCCGTCATTGGTTCGGCAAAACTGACCTTCGTGCGTTACGCCCTGCCCCTGGCGCCGCTGGCTGCGATCCTGATCGTGGTTGCCATCGGTCGATGTCGTCGCTGGGCGCCGGTTGCCATGGTCGCCGTGCTGGCCCCGTCCCTGTACGGCTCCGCCCGTATCGCCGATCTGCGTCTGCGCCCGGACACTCGCGTCGCAGCCGCCTCGTGGATGCGTGACCACATCGCCGCCGGCGCCGTGGTCTGCAACTTCGGGGGCTGGGCGGGTGATCCCGCGGCACGGACCTTCGAAGACGTCTGGTGGAAGATCTCGCAACTGGTTCGCAGTGCCGACACGCCCAGCCTGGCTGAGACGTTGGCCGTACTGGACCGGGTGCCGCCGCCGGTGCCCTTTGTCTCGTACGTGGTACAGACGGGCAACCAGGATCTGGCCGCCGGGTCGCGGGCAACCGTCGAAGCCCTCGACTGCGACTGCGTTACGACCCACGAACATGTCCTGAGTTTCTCGACGGCTGCGCCGGACCTGGCGCGCGAGTTGGGCGGCGTGGCATCCGTCCGTGCGAGGTTTGAGCCGGGGCCGGCAGCAGACAGGGCCCGGTATGACGAACTCGACGCGCTCTACCTGCCCCTGTCTGGATTCGGCGATCTGCGCGTGGCAGGCCCCGACATGGAAATCTGGCAGCGACACGCGGCACCAGCTCCCCGGATGTGGACGGGTCGAGACGTCATTGCCCGCGCACTCATGCGCGGCGCCCGGTCGCTCGTGGATGACGGCGAAGCCGAAGCGGGTCTGCATCTGCTGCAGCAGGCCTTGTCCAGTGTGCCGGATTCACGGGATCGGCAACTGTTTCGTGGCGCTGCGGATGTGTTTCGTCGGTTGGGGCTGCCAGACCCCGCCCGCGCCAGCGATGAGCGCGCGGCGGTGCTGGAGTTTTGATGGCATCAGGCCCTGGCCTTGCCATGGGCTGCGCATCGCATGGCCGAACCATCCTCTGCGGCCGCCAGAAGCGGGGCGAGCGGGGTATGAATGATGGCTTCCTATGGCCTGATGCTGCAGGTGGACATCGGTATCATTGTCGCCCTGGCCTTCGTCTGGACGACGCTGCTCGTCGCTTTAGTTGGCTTGCGACCCAAAGGCGGTCGGCGGCGGCAAGTTGCTTGAGCTCCGCGAGGCCGGTAGCACCGTGCCCGTGAGAGTTGCTACGTTTCAGGACTGTGAAGGCAATGGCTTCGAACTTCGCCAGGAGCCCTATGCTGACCGGCCGGTACAGATCTTCTGTCACATGATTCCGTCGGAGAACTAGGTCATGTCCTGGATGGAAACGCTCAACAGGAATATGTGGCCCTTGTATCTGCTGGGTGGTTTGTTCCTCGGCACATTCATCGGCTACAAGGTGTTGCCACAACTGTTATCCCCACCGGTGGCAGCTGTCGTCGAAACGGAGTCTGCCGCCCAGTTGCTCGCACGGCAGTCACTCGAGGCCAGGCTGGCGGAAGGGCTGGTGCTGTTCGATGGCGTCGATGCTGCACGTGTGCAGTTGTCGGTGGCCCTCGCCGGCAACAGACTCTCCGATGAAACACTGCGTGGCATCGCAAAGAACGTCGCCAAGGTCCTCGGCATCCTGGCAGCGCTGATGACCCTGCGTTTCATGATTCAGGCCATTGGCAAGGGTATCGGGGTTGAAGAAGAGAACGGCGGCTGCTAAATGGCGCCCTGGCGGTGAAACCGGTCCCAGAGAGATAGCGCGACAGACAGGATCCAGCCATAAGCGTCGCGTGCTTTGTACTGGCCCGACGCATCGATCTGTTCACGTGATTGGAGGATAGGATGGATACACAAAGCCTGACACAGTTCTTTGAGTGGTGCCTCATCATCAATGGCTCGGTAATATTTGTCTGGGGCATGGCCTGCATACTGACGCCGGATCTGTTGTATCGCACGCAGACGCGATGGTTTGCCATGTCCCGCGAGACCTACAATGTCGTGACCTACTGCCTCCTCGGATCGTTCAAGATTCTCCTCATCCTCTTCTGCATCGTTCCCTATGTGGCACTGCGGGTCATGGGAGCCGGCTGAGCCACGCCGATGAATGAGAAGGTCACAGCCGTCCTGCTGGCCCTGCTGTCGGCGGCGCTCTTTGGCGTCGCCACACCCGCCAGCAAGATGCTGCTGGAGGGACTGACACCATTTCAACTGGCGGGTCTGCTCTATCTCGGGGCAGCGCTGGCAGTGGCACCCATCGCGCTACGCCAGGGCGGCCTCATGGCGCCGATACATGCCGACACACAGACACGCATGCGGTTGCTGGGCGCTGTGGTGTTTGGCGGCATTCTCGGACCGCTGGCTCTGCTGTTTGGCTTGCGCCTGGCCCAGGCTGCGTCGGTATCTCTGTGGCTCAATCTCGAACTGGCGGCCACCGCCGCACTGGGTGTGTGGATCTTCCACGATCATCTTGGTCGCAAGGGCTGGCTCGGCGTTGCTGCAGCACTGCTTGCATCGGCGCTGCTCGCCTGGGACCCGGACGCAGCGGGTCTTGCGGCGGGGGGCCTCGTGCTCGTCGCCTGTCTTTGCTGGGGAATGGACAATCATCTCACGGCTCTCATCGATGGCATCTCGCCGAGCCAGAGCACCCTGTGGAAGGGCCTCGTCGCCGGGTCGGTGAATCTGGCCATCGGTGTGTGGCTGATGCCACTGTCGGCTGGCGCACCGGAACTGCTCGCCGCCTTGTTGGTCGGCGCCTTGTCGTACGGAGCCAGCATCGTGCTCTACATCCACGCCGCACAGAACCTTGGCGCCACGCGGGCGCAGGTGTTGTTTGCCTGTGCCCCGTTGTTTGGCGTCGCTCTTTCCGTGGTCGCCCTTGGCGAGTCGCTGACAGTGATACACTTGCTGGCGGCACCGCTGTTCGCCATCGGTGTCGGCATTCTGCTGCTGGAGAACCACGCGCATGATCATGTTCATGACCCCATCTCCCATGATCACACGCATCGCCATGACGATGCGCATCACACCCATGATCATGCCGGCCTGCCCGCCACCATCCGCCACGCCCACCTGCATGACCATGCTGCGACACGGCACCGGCATCCGCACTGGCCGGACCTGCATCACCGGCATTCGCATGCGCCCTCCAGCAACCCGGACTCGTCCATGCCATCTGAGGCAAAACCTTGACACTACGGCTCTATACGACGGATCTGAGCTTCTACGATGGCTACATCAGCATGCTTGTGCAGGAAGCCGTCGCCGGGTTCTCTCCAGCGGTACAACGGATGCATACATCTGTTCCACGATTGGCCCGCATCGATCCCGGTGACATTCCCACCGCGAACCTGACCATCGACGACGGCCATGCCGTCTACGCAGGTGAACACGGTTTCGACAGCTGGAAGGCCTTCACCGCATGGGCTGCACAGATTGAATCAGGCACTGTGCAGGACCGCTTCCCAGCGTTCATAGAGGCCGTCGAACGGACAGACTCGGCCACGGTGGATCACCTCCTGGATGAGGACCCGGACCTTGTTCAGCATGTGGCAACCACGGGAAAGTCAGCCCTGCAAAGCACCGACAATGCCGCCCTGGCGGCGCACCTGATCTCGCGTGGCGCACCGGTCGGACTGGAGAGCCCCGTGCCGGGGGGTACGCCGCTCATGCGAGCGCTGGTGTGGGGCCATACGGAGGTCGCCGAAGTACTGAGTGCGGTGAGCCTGGCGCCCGGCAACCTGCGTGTCGCGGCGGGGCTCGGACGCCTCGACCTGCTGGCAACGATGTGGCACGCCGGCGGGTCGCTTGCGGCGCAGGCCCGCGCCGGCTGTGACTACTACCGACCGAACTACGGTTGGTTTGCCTGGACTCCGGCGGACAATGACCAGGAGGTGCTGGATGAGGCCCTGGTATACGCTGCCACCAACGGGCGCGTCGCGGCCGCACAGTATCTCGTGGATCGAGGCGCTGACGTGAATGGCCTCGCCTACCAGACGACGGCGCTGCACCGCGCCACCTGGAAAGGGCATGCTGCGATGGTCGAGTGGCTCCTCGAACGAGGCGCGGCCATCGATGCGAAAGGCTGGCTTGGTGGACATGTGCAGGGCGGCACGGCATTGCACATCGCCGCCAACAGCGGGCATCTCGAACTCGCCCGGCTGCTGGTGGCGCGTGGCGCCAACGTGACCGCCCGTGATGCGCTCTACGATGGGGCGCCCGATGGCTGGGCGAACCATTTCAAGCACTCGGAGGTTCGGGATTTCCTGCGGCCCCTGCGCGAAGCCCGCGAGTCCTGAACACGAACCACCAACACGGATCAATCGAGACGTTGACGGGGACGCCTAACGGTAGCGGACTTCACGCCCCGTCGCAGCACTCTTGTAGATTCCCTGCAGAATCTTCATCACCTTCAACCCCTGTTCTCCCGTCGCCATGGGCGGTCGCTTGTCGATGATGCTGTCGACGAACTCGTGGTAGGATGAAGGGGTTGTACCCGTACGCCAATCGAGCTTCTTCGTGAACTGATCACCACCCTCATCGGTGAAGATCTCGGCGGTAAAGTCGTAGCCGCCGCCGACGTTGCGGTGCACGAGCCCACCGCGATCTCCGTAGAGGTTGGTCGACATCTGTTCGCGCTCCTGCTGGTTCAGCGCCCAGCTGGCTTCCAGAATCAGGGTTGCGCCATTGGCGAACTTTACCAGACCGCAGGCCAGGTCCTCCACATCAAAGGCCTTGCGCTCCTTCTTTGCGAGGGGCCCGGCAATGCGGTTGTACGTCGAGCCACTGACAGCCACCGGATCGGGATAACCCATGAGCCACAGGGCCAGATCCAGACGGTGCACCCCCAGATCGATCAGCGGGCCGCCACCGGACATCTCCTTGATGCCGAACCAGCCACCGAAGCGCGGCATACCTCGACGGCGGTGCCAGACGCTGCGGCCGAAGTAGATGTCGCCAACAACGCCGGCATCAACCTGCTTCTTCAGCGCGTAGCTGGCGTCGGTGAAGCGGAAGGAGAAATTGATCATCAGATTGCGGCCTGCTTTGGTCGCAGCAGCGTTCATCGCTTCCGCTTCCTTCACCGTCATCGCCATAGGTTTTTCACACAACACGTGCAGCCCATGCCGCAGGGCGGCGATGCTCAGCGACGCGTGGAATTTGTTCGGTACAGCAATGCTGACACCGTCCAGATCCTCGGCGGCGAACATTGCCTCTGCATCGGTATAGGTGCGCGGCACGTCGAGTTCGACCTGTACGTCCCGCAGCCGCGACTCGTCGGGATCGCAGATTGCCACCAGGTCCGCCTGTGGATGGCTGTGGTAACCGCGCGCATGTCCCCGCCCCATCCCCAGACCGATCACGCCCATCTTCATTCTGCCCACGCCTGTTTCTCCTCGTCGATTTGCTTCACAGGAGCCATCACTCGTTGCCCAGCAAGCGGGCAAGTTCGTGGAGTACATCGGGATTGTCGGCATCCAGAGCCAGTGCCTGCCTGTACCGAGACTGCGCCGCGATGGAGTCACCCAGAGCTTCGTTGATCAGGCCCAGATGGCGCAACACCTCGACGTCCCCTGGCTGGCCCGAGAGTGCCTGTTCAAGGTGTTGTCGCGCCGCGTCGAAACGGCCCTGGCGGAACAGCAGTGCCCCAAGAGCATATCTGGCCTCCGGAAATGCAGCGAAACTCTCGATGGCCCGGCTGTAGTGTTCGATGGCGGCCACCTCGTCACGCCCTTGTTCGCTGAGGATCCCGAGTTGGTAGTGTGCCATGGGATCGTGCGCCCGCAGTCGCAGAACCTGCTCAAAGTGCAGCCGCGCCCGCGCGGCATCCTGTTGATCTGCAAGGGCCAGCGCCAGATACAGCTGGAAATTCGCGTACTCGGGGTACTGCGCCACGAGATCCTCAGCCAGTGGCAGGGCTTCGTCCCCCTTGCCCTGTTTGAGCAACAGGCTGACCAGATTCCCCAACGCCCCACCATGGGTCGGGGACAGGTCTACGGCCTGGCGAAACTTGGCGATCGCCAGATCCTCCCGTCCCTGGACGGCCAACACAATACCTTGATTGTAGAGCCAGCTGGGGTTTGCCTGATTCTCCGTGGTGGGTCGCTGCGCGACGAGGGCGTCGAATCCGGGGCGCTGTGTCACGACCGCGGGGCCGAACCAACCGGATCGCTCCAGTGCCTGCCACAAGTGCCAGGCGATCTCCCGGTGCCCCTGCAGCGTGGGGTGCACGTAGTCCTCGATCAGCTGGAAACCCACCAGCCCCTGCGGGCTCTGCGCCGCGAACAGTTCGTCGATATCAACCAGCAGCACACCCTCCTCACGGGCCACGTCACGAATCGCCTGGTTCGTGGCGGACAGGGCCCGCGATGGCGAGGCATCCTCATCACGCGCCTGCCGATACGCCTGTCGGGCCTCCTGCCATCGCCCCAGGCCTTCGAAGGCCTGCGCCTGGAGATAGTGCGTCAGGGCATGGTGGGGGGAGAGCGCCAGAGCTTGTCCAAGATGCTCAGCCGCCGCCTCGTAGTCGCTGTGGGCCAGCGTGGTCTGGCCAGCGACGAGTGCTGCCTGCCAGCGCTGTCGAGTGGACGGATCCAGCGAGGAATCGACCATCGATTGCTCCGGGCGCCAGTCCCGCAGATTGCCTGGCACCGTACACAGGACGACGCGGATGTTGTGTGCCAGGGCCCTGCGTACGAGACGCTGCAGTCGCCATCGATACTCCACCACGACGGCCGCTTTGGCTTGTGGCGAATAGGTGGCCGCATCTCGACGTTGCACGCGTGCATCGAAACGGGAATCGCGGCGCGGTGGCTCCATGACATTGCCCAGCAGCATCTGCATCCCGGAGTATACGTGCGTATTTGCCAGGGCATACTCCAGTCGAGTGCGTGCAGCTCCGCGACGCTTCAGGGCATTAAAGAACTCGGGCTCGATGAATTCGTTGTGACCGCTGTAAATGATGAAGACGTCAGGTTCGTAACGGAACAGTTCGTCGGCGACGATGTTCAACCGGTGCATGGCGTAGGAGACACCACTCACATTGACGGCCTCGATGGTGCGGTCGGGGTGCACCGCAGACAGGACGTCGCCAAGAATCGCGGTAAATGCAACGGGCGCGCTCCAGGGAAAGCCGTACGAACTCGAGCCGCCCAGGGTAAAAATCCGCACGCCATCCGCCGGTTTGTGCCGCCGGAAGGACTGGTCGTTGAAGGTGCCCCCGGGTTCGGGCCGACGCGTTTGATAGACGTCCCCCCGGGATTCGAAAACGGCGATGAGACCGGAGAAGCCGCGGAACGGATCTTCCTGATCCACCAGCAGCGGCACACCCCAGACCCACAGCGACAACTCCAGCAGGGCGAAAAAAGCCAGCCAGATCAACAGAGCAAACAGCGCCAGACGCCCTTTCCCGGCGACCCGGGCGGAGGGGCTCACAGGGGATGCCTTTCCAGGTCCTCTAACCCCACGGGTCCAGCACCACCTTGGCGCAGGCGCCCGTCGTCTGCAGTTCGAAAGCTTCCTGCACGCGTGCCATGGGATATCTGTGCGAGATCAACCGGTCGAGGGCGGCGCCATTGGCCTGCACAACCTGCCAGATGCCGCGCATGTAGCCGAGATTGTAGTGCCAGGAGCCGATGAGAGTCAGCCCCTTGCGGATCAGGTCGGGGCTGACGCGCAACGGTGTATCCTCACCACATTCACCGACAAAGGCGACCTGCCCACGGCGGCGTGTCGCATCGATGCACAAGCGGTGCGCGGCAACGGCACCGGAACAATCGAGAGCACAGTCAACACCGCGTCCCTACGTCCGGTGGCGCAGTTCGGTGAGGACTTGCTCGCCGGGGGCGAACACCTCTTCGGCACCAAGCTCCAGGGCTCGCGCAGCGCGCCAGGGGTTGCTGTCCACGGCCAGCACACGAGCTCCACGATGGCGCGCATTGATCACGGCACCCAGCCCCACAGGCCCGAGACCGGTGATAAGTACCGTGTGAAACGCATCAACACCCATGCCCTCGAAGGCGCCAAAGGAGGGCCCCAGACCGCAACAGGCCATGGCGCCATGTTCCAGGGAAACGCCCTCGGGGATGACGGGCAGCAGCCAGTCGTGCTTGAGCAGGTACTGGGCCATCGTCGCACGCCCCTCACCCCCTTCGGTGAAGCTGCTGAAGTCGACGATCGACTCACAATGGATGTATTCTCCGGAGACACACAGATCACATCTGCCACAGGGATACTGGGGCATGACAACAACACGATCACCGACCTGCACCCGTCCGGGCTGCGCCACGGCAGCAACGACGCCTGACGCCTCGTGACCGAGGTTGCTGCCACCAGCGCCGCTGACGAAGCCCTTGTACTCTGTACACATGGGCGCCACCTTGACCTCGACGACGACCCAGTTCTGTCGCGGCTCGGGATCCGGCACATCGATCACGGCAGCCCTGCCTGCACTTTCGATGACAGCCTTCTTCATGACCCATCCCCTCTCCGTCACGGGTGAAATGCCAAAAGTAGGCAACCCCCGGCCCGAGAGCCTGGACTGCAGACTCTCGGGCCTTGTGCGTGGAACTCAGCTTGAGGACGGAACAGTGTCAGCGCGATCCCCCACGTTTGCCCCCACGTTCACCGCCCTGTGGCCGCTCGTCACCGCCTGCCTTGCCACGACCGCTGCCGTCGGCGCGCCCCTTGCCCGGGCCGTGACCACCGCGCTCACCCCGCTCCGGGCGCAGTTCCTGCAGCTTGGTATACTGTTCCGGCGTCAGCACGTTCTGCACCTTGGCGTCCGTGTCGGCGCGCAGGGCCTCCATTTCGGTCCGCACCGCCTCCCGATCACCACTCTCCCGGCCCTGCTCTCTGAGCGCCTGATGTGATGCCTGTGCGGCCTCGTGGATCGCCTGCATCTGCGTTGCCTGCGTTTCACTCAATCCCAGAGCCTGGGTGACCTCCTGCCGCTTTGCTGCTTTGTCTGCGTCGGAAGGCTGGGCCTGGACAGTGGCAACGAACAGCCCGGATGTCAGGCACGTGGCGATGGCGAGAGCGAACGTTCTGGTCTTCATGGTGACATCTCCTTTGTGAGGTTGCTGCGAGGTAGGTCTCGCGTTGGGTCTCTTTTGTTCGCCTCTTTGACAAGCGGAAATGCCACTTCATTCCATTCCGGGTGAGATTTTTTTCGCAGGCACAAAAAAAACGGGCCGACTCCGTTGGGAGTCGGCCCGTTCCAGTTGCAGGTGCTGTGTGCTAGCGCATCATGGGTCCGCGGGGTGGCCGGCGGCCCTCACCGGGCGGGGGAATCATTCTTCGCGGGCCGGACAGGTGGTCGCGCAAGCGTGCCTGCTGGGCTTCGTTCAGCAGCGGCAGCAGCGCTGC
>CALFPI010000733.1 GCA_937919035.1 uncultured Gemmatimonadaceae bacterium | reverse complement strand
CTGGAACGGCGCCATGGCCGACCCCTGCAGGTGCGCATCGGCGCCAATGAGAGTGTCTTTGGTGTGTCGCCCGTGGCAGCGGCAGCCATGTCCGACACCGTCAACAAGCTGTGGATGTACAACGACCCCGAAGCCTACGAACTCAAAAGGGCTCTGGCGGCACATCACGACATTGCCGCGCAGCGGCTGCACGTGGGCGCCGGCATCGACGAGATCCTCGGGGACGTGGTGCGGATCTTCGCCAACCCGGGGGATCGTGTGGTCACATCTCTGGGCTCCTATCCGACGTTCAACTACCACGTGCATGGCTATGGCGCAACGCTTGTGGAGGTCGCCTACGTTGACGACCACACCCATCTGGCAGGATTGGCGCAGGCGGCGCACGACGCCGACGCCCGAATGGCCTACCTGGCCAATCCGGACAATCCCATGGGCACGTGGCACAACGGCGCCGATGTACTGGGCCTGCTGGCTGAGCTTCCCGAAGACTGCATGCTGATCCTCGACGAAGCCTACGCGGATTTCGCGCCATCGGCAGCGATTGCTTCCATGGGAATCGCAGATCCCCGATTGATTCGCACACGCACCTTCTCCAAAGCACACGGGATGGCAGGCGCGCGCATCGGTTATGCCATTGCTCACGAACAGGTTGTGGCGGCGCTGAACAAGGTGTGCAACCAGTTCGGCGTGAATCGGCTCGCGCAGGTGGGAGCCCTGGCATCCCTTGGTGACACCGACTTCATCACGAGTGTCGTGCAGCAGGTCGAATTGGGACGGCGAGAATACGCTCGGCTGGCGAAGGATCTGGGGCTCGGACACATCGACTCGGCGACGAATTTCCTCAACTTCGATCTGGGCTCGGGAGAACGGGCGCGTGCCGCCCTGGCGGGACTGCTGGCGCGTGACGTTTTCATTCGCATGCCGGGCAAGCCGCCCGGGGATCGCTGCATCCGCGTCACCGTGGGCACGTCCTCTCAGCGCGCTGTTTTTGCTGACGTCTTCCGTGCCACACTGGGGACATTGCCCACATGAAGGTTCTCGTCGGTGGGGCGACGGGGCTCGTCGGTGGGGCCCTGGTCAATTATCTGACAGCGTCGCGCATCGAGATCCTGCGGCTGTCACGTTCGTCCTCCCCGGCCGGTGAGCCGACCGTTCGCTGGGACCCGGCTGCCGGCCGGCTGCCGGCAGCAGAGCTGGAAGGTGTCGATGCCGTTGTGCATCTGGCGGGAGAAACCATTACAGGCCGCTGGACGGAGGCAAAGAAGTCGCGCATCCGCAGCAGCCGCATTGACGGCACCCGGCTGTTGAGCCAGACGCTGGCCGGGCTCCAGCGGCCGCCAAAGGTGCTCATCTGCGCCTCCGCCGTGGGCTTCTACGGGGATCGAGGGGAGGAGACGTGTACGGAGCAGAGCGCCCCCGGTCAGGGGTTCCTGACGGACGTCGTGACCGAATGGGAGGCGGCAACGACGGCGGCGAAGGAGGCGGGCATTCGCGTGGTCCACCTGCGTATCGGCGTTGTCCTGAGCCCCAGCGGCGGTGCCCTGGCAAAGATGCTGCTGCCCTTCAGGCTGGGACTCGGCGGCCGCATCGGTTCGGGACGTCAGTATATGAGTTGGGTGACCCTCGATGATCTGGTGCGAATGATCGACCACCTCATCACCCACGATGAGGTCTGTGGTGTGGTCAATGCTGTAGCGCCGCAGGCAGTGACCAACGCGGCATTCACCCGGTCCCTGGGGCGGGCCCTGCGCCGCCCGGCGGTGTTGCCCGTACCCGCGTTCCTGATACGCTTGTTGTTTGGTGAGATGGGCCGATCGTTGCTGCTGTCGAGTACACGGGTGGAACCGGTCGTTCTCGGCACATCTGGTTATGAGTTCGTACATCCCACGCTCGACGAAGCCCTCGTCGAGCTGGTGCGCGGCAACTGAAAATACGCTGGCGTGCGGGTCAGCTACAGCGACGGCTATGTCGTT
The DNA here is from genome assembly GCA_937919035.1 of uncultured Gemmatimonadaceae bacterium. Lineage (GTDB taxonomy): Bacteria > Latescibacterota > UBA2968 > UBA8231 > UBA8231 > UBA8231. Next base: position 10,769 of record CALFPI010000733.1, on the reverse strand, counting down.
GCCCTGCCCGAGGGACACCCGTTCCCCATGGAAAAATTCCCCGCCCTTCGTGATATTCTGTTGCGGGATGGTCTGCTGCGCCCGGGAGACATCGGTGTACCGGCGCCGGCAGACTGGGATCAGTTGCGCCTCGTGCACACGAACCAATATCTCGACACATTGCGCCATGGCCGCATGGATCGAAAGGCGGAACGGCGCATGGGATTGCCGTGGTCGGAGCAGCTCGTACAACGCTCCCGCCTGGCCGTCGGTGGCACGGTTCAGGCTGCACGCATGGCTCTGCAGGATGGCATCGCCGCCAATCTGGCAGGGGGAACGCACCATGCCTTTCCCGATCACGCCGAGGGTTTCTGTGTGCTCAACGATATGGGTGTCGCCATCCGTCTGCTGCGGGCCGAAGGGCACATCGAGCGGGCGCTGGTGATCGACCTCGATGTGCACCAGGGCAACGGTACGGCTGCCGTCTTCGCCCAGGACGAAGCGAGTTTCACCTTCTCCATGCATGGGGAACGGAACTATCCCTTCGCCAAGGTGGCCTCGTCCCTGGACGTGGGGTTGCCCGATGGCACAGGTGATGCCGACTACCTGGCACAATTGCAGACCCACCTGCCGGCCATCTTCGCCGCCGCCCGACCGGATCTGGTATTCTATCTGGCCGGTGTTGATCCGTTGGCGGGGGATCGCTTCGGGCGCCTGCAACTTACCGAAGCGGGGCTACGGCAGCGGGATCGGGCTGTGTTGTCCACCATACGACAGCACGATGTCCCTGCGGTGCTGTTGATGTCAGGGGGCTACGCACCGACGCCGCAGGAGACTGCACGTCTCCATGCGATCACGCATCATGAAGCGGCGGCCGTGTTCTCCTTGCCGTCGTTGCATGCCACGTCGATCTTCCCGACACCGCCATGACACTTCTGCTACTGCACTTCGCCGCCGCCCTGTTCATGACGGGGCTCGTCTGGTTTGTCCAGGTCGTGCACTACCCACTCATGCATCGTGTGGGGTCAGGCGTATTTTCCCGCTACGAGGCCGAGCATACCCGGCGCACGAGCCCCGTCGTCGCACCCATGATGCTCTTCGAGCTGGGCTCGGGCATCTGGCTGGTTCTGTCCCCTCCCCCCGGGGTGGACGTGCTCCTGCTGCTGATCAACGTTGCAGTTCTGGCCGTGATCTGGGGCTCAACCATTGTCCTGCAGAAACCCCTGCATCGGGATCTGGAGCAAGGGTTCGCCGCAGACGTACTGGATCGTCTGGTGTCGACAAATTGGATCCGTACGGTGTCATGGTCGCTGCGTGCGGTACTGCTTCTTTTTGTCCTGCAGACCATTGCACCGACACCACCGCAGCCTGCGCCCGTGGCTGTGCCTGCGGCTGCGAAAGTGGCCCCCCCGGGGCCACCGATTCAAGGCGTTCAGCCGCGCTGAGGCCACGGTAGCGGACCACGGTACCGAACCTCTGGCACCCGGCGCCGGCGCAAGTCGATTCCCAGCTCTATCGTCGTGTGGCGGGCAGAGCGGCGCGGTTCAATGAATCCGTCAGCAAGGGCCCGTCTGCAGGGTGTGATCGAGGCGGCGCTACGCGCGACCAACGATCCGGTTCACATGGTTGTGGTCGATCCCTTGCAAGGCTACCGTATGCAGCATGGCAGAACCCGGATTCAGCGACGAAGCATGGCTTGATGTATTGTGCCAGCGGCAGCGTCTCGACATAGTCGGCGACCTCACGGGCGGTATCGCGCATCAACTGAACAATGCCCTCAGCGTTGTGACTGGCTATGAAGAGCTGCTCCTCGAAGCGCTCGAGGATGGCCCTGCGGCAACGCGTGAGGCCCATGACGAGTTGCACACCCGGGCGCGAACCGTGCATACCTGGACCCGTACGGCCCTGTCCGTAGCGCGGCGGCTGCATGAGTTGGCCGCACACCTGCGCGACCAGGCCGGTCCCGTGGTGGCAAATGACCTCGTCTCGGATACCGTGGAATTGTGCCGCTACCGCTGCGAGCGTGAGAACGTCCTGCTGATCTCGGATCTGAGTGCTGATCTGCCCGCCATCCCGGCCTGCCCGGGTGACCTGCTGCAGGTCCTGACCAATCTGGTATACAACGCTCGCGAGGCGATCGGTCGCACGGGTGAGGATGGCGGCACCATCCGCCTGACCACCACGACAGCGGCGGGTGGCGTCCGAATTGTCGTCGACGATGATGGCCCCGGCGTCGTGGCAGGTGACGTCGATCGCATCTTCGCTGTGGGTGTGAGCGCCAAAACAGTCCCGGGTAGTGGTTTCGGCCTGCCTGTGTCGCGATGGATCATCCAACGCTCAGGAGGCACGTTGCGTGCGCAAGCCGCTGAAGGCGGCTGCTTCCTGATCGAATGGCCGGCGACGACATGACTGCGGGTCACGCGCCAACGGCGGAGCGTATTGCCGCAGCGGCCACTGCCCTTGGCGTGCGGCCGGGAGGCGTGCTTCTCGTGCACTCTTCCTTGTCATCCATGGGACACGTCGACGGCGGCGCCGATACCGTCATTGAGGGCCTCCTGCAGGCTCTCGGGCCTGCGGGCACGTTGCTGATGCCGGCCCTGTCCTACGCCACCGTGAACCGTGACCACACCCACTTCGACCGCCAGGCAACACCCTCTTGTGTCGGTGCCATCGCTGAAGCTTTCCGCCTGCGCGGGGGCACACTGCGCTCCGGTTCACCGACCCACTCGGTATGTGCCACGGGCCCGCTGGCGGCACAACTCGTCGCGGACCATCACCTCGACACGACACCGGTCGGTCCGCGGTCGCCGCTGCGCAAAGTGCGTGACCTCGATGGCCAATTGATGTTCCTGGGCTGCGGCCTGGGGCCCAATACTTCGATGCACGGCGTGGAGGAACTCGTCGGGCCGCCGTACCTGTTCGGTGAGGATGTCACCTACAGCCTGCAGCTTGGTGCCGAACGGCACGATGTCACGTGTCGGCGCCATAAATTTGCCGGCTGGGCGCAGCGCTACGAGCGGGTGGCAGAACTGCTGACGGGGGATGATCTGCGGGTGGGGAAGGTGCTGGACGCCCAGGCCCATCTGCTGGAGGTGCGACGCATGTGGAATTGCGCAGAGGCGGCCCTGAGGCACGACGCTTTCACCTTCGTCAGTCCGGCCCCCGCCTAGAGCGCTGGCTGTCGCCCGTCCTCAGCCGCCGATGGGCACGCGCCAGGGGATGAGGATGGAGACGGCCACCAGGGCAATGGTGAACAGAAACGCCAGGACCATGGCCTGCAGGTGAATGCGGCCGGCGCGATGCTGGAAGAACAGCCGCCGTTCGGCATCCGCGATTCTCTCGGTGCCCATCTCGGTGCTGCAGGCGCCGCGACCGGCGAGAAAGACGCACGTGCCCTGCCGTGCCTGCAGCAGCGACAACATGCTGATCCAGGCCGGAAAAAAGACGCTCATCCTCAAGGCGAAGGGTGCTCCCACGACCGTCAGCAGCGCCATCATGCCCATGGCAAAGACCACGAAGAGAACGCCGAAGAAGGTGCGGATCTTGATGCCGTCGGCACCGATGTTGTGTTCGTCAGGCAAGAACGTCATGCTGTCACCATCAGATCGAAGCCAACCACGTCGACGCCGCCCTGCCCATTCTTGACGCGTATCGTGATCGTGTGTGTGCTGGCGTGCCACGGTTCGGGCCGCAACGTGAGGGTGCCACTCGTGTTGTCGAGTTCGACAAACTCCGGTCCCTCATCAAGGACAAAATGTACCAGGTCACCGTCGCGGATCGCTTTCTGATATCGTCGGGGCCCGTCACTCTCGGCGCGCAGGTCACCGCTGGAGCGGATCGTCCGGAGGGGAATCGTTGTGGTCACGCCAGCGGGAATGTTCTGCGGCAGAGGAGTTGTAATGAACGGACGTGGCGCTTCGGCGTAGTCTGACGGGCCACTGCGTACACCGGCGGCATCCACTGCGACCACACGAAAGAACGCACAGTTGCCGTTGGCCAGGTCCACGCCGACGACGACGGCTGTGGTCTGCTGCGTCTCCTGCAACAGGTTGGCCGGCATGGTTCGTTTGCCTTCGGGGTCGCTGTCACCGGTGACGATGACGTAGGCCTGCCGGCTGCTGCTGAAACCACGCTCATCGCTGCCGTAGATCTCGAAGTGCCGCGGCACCGTGCCGGCGGGATTCGGCTGCCAGTGAAGTACGCCGCGCCGCGATTCCCAGTCCATATCGAGGCCTACTTCCAGTGGCACGCCCGGCGCCTGTACCGTGAACGCCGCCGTTGGACTCCATGCGCCCCACAGACCATCCCTGCTGCGCGCCCGCACCTGCCAGTAGCAGGTCGTATTCGGATTCAACAGGCCCGCCTCCGGCACTGTCCATCGCGGTTGTCCCCTGGTGGGTGTGCGCGACACGAGTTTCTCGAAGACGGGTGACAACACGCGCAGCAACTGCGGGTCGGTGCCGAGGCGCACGTGATAATCACCATCAGGCCCACAGGTATCGGACCAGCACAGGGTGGGTGTGCTGCCGAGTACGACGGCGCCACCAATGGGCGATTCCGGCACTGGAATATCTGGCGGGGTCAGGTCATGTCGCTCGCGCCAGGCGTGGGTTACCTCGATCTGCCGGCTCGCGGACTCATCGGTGTAGGTTAGGGCATTGGTACCGATGTGCAGGGCTGGCAGTGACAGGGGAGCCATCTGCAGGGTCAACTCGATCTGCAGATGCTGGAGCGTATAACCGCTGCCCGTCAGACGCAGCAGGACCGCATAGGTCGCCGGCGTGTCGTTGGTGAAGTGTTCGTTCAGATCGACGGTCGTTGTGCCGCAGGCGCCCTCCGTCACGGTCGTCCACGAACTCCCGTCCCGTGACAATTCGATGCTGGCAGCCCTCGGTCCGAGGTCCAACCGCAGGCACCCACCGACCAGTACGTAGGGGGACTGCAACTTCCAGGTGAGCGAGTCGGCGGTAAGGCCCGAGCCGTCGCTGCTGGCCGACCGGTCCTCCTGCGTCCATTGCGCAAACGTCGCGTCCAATGGTGGCGACCATGTGAGCGAGCCATTGCAGAACCGAGGGGGCGGGTCACCGTAGCCATGGTAACGGCCCTGGTTCTCCCAGCCCCATGTCAGCGCCTCACCCGGGCGCAATACCAGGCTCATGTCATGATTACCGATTCTCGGCCGCGAGCCGCTGCGCCCACCGGCATGGCAGAACAGGGACGCAGCGTCCTCGGAGCGGGTCCGGTCCTCCTGGCTGAGGACACCGTAGGCATGGGACCGCTTCATCAAGTCGTGATCACGGGATATTTCACTTTCGCCGACGATGGTTTCGTTGTCACGGCCCAGAACGAGCAGGTGCTCGTCGCTGTCGAGCAGATGCCAGGCGTCGTCGTAGAAGACCTCCGTTGTGCAGTGTCCGTGGGGCAGGCCGCGGCGAATCTTCAGGCCTGCCGCCTGCCACAGGTTGGACAGGGTATAGGCCTCGTCCCAACACAGGGTGTAGCCGTAGACGTTGAGCATCTTCACCGTGTCCTTGACCTCGTCATCGGCCGTGGTGCTGTGGTAGCGGTGGCTGCGGGCAAAGTCCCAGATGGCGCGGGCCTTGTCTGCTTCGCGCATGCCGGCATCGAGCACTTCCTCGAGGATGTCCTCCAGGCTGTGCCAGTGGCGCTGGCCATCGACATGGATCCAGGGGTTGACGACGGCCTGGGTCCCCGTGTTTTCCATGCGTGTCCACAGGTTGTTTTCCCAGGACTGGCTGTAATTGCCGTAGCCTACCGGGTCACGCAGGGACGCACCGTCGACGGTGCCCCCCACCTGCACACAGTAGTCAGCAGCAAGGCAAGCACCGGTGGAGTCGATTTGCTGTAGGTGGCGTTGTGTCTCTGTCACTGCAGTCCTTCTTCAGGCGATGCGTCGGCGCATCCAGTCACGGATGACGGCCGCCGTCTCTACAGGAAGTTCCAGATGTGGCGCATGGCCACACTCGTCAAATACATGCAGCGTCGAAGCGGGGATCTCCTCCTCAAAGAGCAGGCCAAACAGTGGTGGCACAATGCGGTCCTCCCGTCCCCAGATTATCAGCGTGGGACTGTCGATCTGGCGGAAACGTTCCGGGAAGGAGCCGAGATCCGCCGGGACCAGATTGCGGGCCGACTCACGGTATGCATATAGCGTACCGGGCAGGCGCAGCACGTCAACGGCGTCGTCGAGGGTCTGTGGCGGAATCAGGCGCGGATCGTGAAAGGCCAATTGCAGGGTACGCCGTGTCAGCCACCGGAAGAGACCCGACGCCAGCAACAGGGCCTGGATCGAAGGGTGCAGCAACAGGCGCCCCGGCCATCCGGCCAGCAACTGCACACCCGGGGGAATAGCCTGGGCATGTCCCGCGGCACATTCCAGGATCAACGCACGAATGGTGGGGGCCCGCGGCCAGGGCGTACACATCATGCGCAGGGCTAGGCCGCCGCCGAAGGAGTTGCCCATGAGCACGAAGTCATCCAGTTCGAGTTGCTCGATGAAGGTGCGCAGGAAACCGACCTGGGTGTCGATGCTGTAACGTTCGTGAGGTGGCCGGTCCATCAGCGCCGGTCGGCTGCTGGCGCCAAAGCCAATCAGGTCCGGGGCGATCACGTGACAGCCTGCCGCAACCAGGTGAGGCGTCAGTTGTGACCACGTGCCGCGATGATCGAAGAGTCCGTGCAGCAACAGAATGTGGGTCTCTGCGCCGCGATCCCCCGCCACGGCGTAGGACATCTGGATCGGCACGCCTGCCTCGTGGCCGACGATGGCGATCACGTCAACTGTCGTCTTCGGCGGACCGGTCGCTGCGGGCAGTGGGCGGGACGTCTGCAAGAATGAGGATCTGCCGGCCTGAGATGCGGATGTAGCCCTCGTCCTGCAGTTGCTTGAGGGCCCGCGTGACCGTCTCGCGGGTGGTACCTGCCATGTTGGCCAGTTGCTGATGTGTCGGACGGCGGCGGATGAGGATGCCTTCCGGAGACTTCTGCCCGCCATCTTCGGCCATGCGCAGCAGCGTCTTGGCGACGCGGTGGTGCACGTCGAACAGGGCCAGACCTTCCACCTGATCGTCCGTGCGCCGCAAGCGCGAAGCGAGTTCCTCCAGCAGGGACACGGCGATCTGCGGCACACGCTCGACAAGGTGCAGAAAGTCGGTACGGGTGAGCATCATCAGTTCGGTCTTGCTGGTGGCCGTCACGTTCGCCGACCGGGGGCGGTTGTCGAGCAGGGACAGTTCACCGAAGACCTCGCCCTCGCCCAGCAGCGACAGGATGAACTCCTTCCCGTCCTCGTGGAGGAAGCTGACCTTCACCTGACCGGTGCGAATAATGAACAGGGTGTCGCCGGAGTCCTCCGCAAGGATGATACACTGGCCCTTGTCAAAGGTGCGTGAGAATGTCAGCTCTGCGAGAGCTTCGATCTCGGGATCACCCAGGGAGTCGAAGAGTGGGACCTGACGCAGGAACGCGGCGTTCGACATGGGACCAGTCGGGCAAGGAGGGGGGGATGGACTTTCCATTGTACATAGGCCGTCGCCAGGCGGTCAACTACGGCGGCGCTTGTTGTCGCCTGCCGATGCTGCCCGTGGCAGCAACACAATGTTATCTCGATCACCGAACTCACCAGCCCAGTGGTGGTTGTGCTCAGGCGTGTCCAGCTGTGCCGACAGGGCAAAGAGCGAGGGCAGATCGAGTGTGTGCCAGGTGCTGGTCAGCCAGCCGTCCTCGGCGAGAGTCATTTCGCGGAAGCCAAGGGGGTACCCGATGAGGCAGGCCGTGTCGATGCATACATAGTCACGGAACAGCCGGATGCGGTTGGCGTGATGATGGCCGCTGAAGGTTGCCGCCACCGTCGGGCACTCTGCCAGGGTTGCCTGCAGCACATGGGCATTGCCAATGACGCCCTTCGTCGGGGAATCACCGACACCCGGATGAATCCAGTTGTGCAGCAGGAGGAACAACACAGCGCCGTCGTCCCGGGCCCGGCTGTCGGCAGCGCGCAGGCCAGCGTCGAGTGCGTCTGTCCAGGTTCCATCTCCCGCCTCACCATGGCTGTAGATGTGGACTCGGACCAGTCGCACGCCGGGCGCGACGTCCATGACGTCGAGGACATCGGGGGTGTCGAAGGTCCGCGCGAAGTCGGTATATCGGTACTGCTGGGCATCGCAATCGTGGTTGCCCGCTACGCAGTGGACCGGCGCTGTGAAGCCCGCATAGGCCCGCGACACGTCCTGCAGGGACTGCGCGTACTGTTCCTGTGACAGTTCAAAGGAGCTGCCGCCACACAACAGGTCGCCCGCGTGGAGGATGAAATCCGGCTTCAGGGCGTTGACGGCCGGTATCGTGGCCGCAAGGATCTCGGGACCACGGGTCAGCAGTTTGGGCGGGGCAAAGTCCCTGGGGGCCGACGGGTGATAATGGGTGTCGGCAAGAACAACGAAGCGGACGGGCATGTGCAGTCCTGGCGGCGCGTCAGGCAGCCGGCAGGGCTGCGCGCAGCAGACCTACCCAGTTGCCGTGCATCATGGCGTTGATGTCGTCGTCCTCATAGCCACGGCGGGTAAGGATTTCGGGGATCCTCTGCAGATCGGCGATGGTGTCCATGTCGGCGGGGGCTTGCTCCTTGCCGTAGCCACCGTCGAGATCCGAGCCGATGCCGCAGTGCCGCGCATTGCCGGCGAGCTGGTTGATGTGATCCATGTGATCAACGACGGTTTCCAGGGTGATGCCCGTATTGTCCTGCGCCTGCTTGTCCCACAACGGCGACAACATCCAGTCATCAAAAGCGACACCAACAACACCTTGACGGGCGATGATGGCCTTGAGTTGGTCATCATCAAACTGGCGATCGTGGTCACACAGAGCGCGCACGCAATTGTGCGTGGCCAACACACGACCGCCAAACAGATCGAGGGCCTCCCAGAAGGCGGCCTCCGCCAGATGGCTGAGATCGAGCATCATCCCCGCCTGCTCCATGGCTTGCAGCATGGGAGCGCCGCGGGGCGTCAGGCCACCCGGGGCCTGCGTCCCGTGGGAGTACGAGCTGACGCCGTAGTGGCAGAGGCTGACAACACGCAGACCCGTGTCCCACCACTGCGGCACCTGCGCATCGTCGACGATGCCGTCGCACCCCCTCCATGGTGAGTATGAAGCCAAGGGGACATTGCAGCGGGTCGGCCTCCCAGGCCAGCAGGTGGGCGTTGAGATCGGCGGTGCTGCGGATCTGCCGCAGAATCCCCTTCTGTTCCATCAGCTGATAGTAGGCCAGCTGGGCGCGATCCTTGGCGTAGGCGATGTCCTGCGTGCGGACACCGGGAAACAGCTTGCCATGGGAGGCGACGCGACAACACATGGTGACGAAGAACAGGCCGATCTCACCCCGTCGCAGTTCTTCGAAACTGACGACGTTGAGGCCCCGACCCTTTTCCGGCATGCCTGCCTCGGACTCGCGCATGCGCCGGATGTTCTGCGTCAGGTCACGGTCCCAGGTCAGGGCGTTGTAGGCGAGGTCGAGGTGGGCATCGATGATCAGCATGGGTTGGCCTCCAGCCTGGGTTGCCACAGGTTGACGCTGAAGCGCTGCGCGGCGTCGAGCCACTGGCCGTTGGCGGTAAAGCCCGCCGCTGCCGCCAGCCGCTCAATCTCAGGCAGCGAGTACTTGTAGGAGTTCTCCGTATGGATGCTTTCACCGACAGTGAAACGCACCAGCAGATCCAGGTCTTCGATCAGTACGGATTGCTCCGTGAGACTGACCAGGTGCATTTCGACGCGGCCCTCGGCGACATTCCAGCGCGCCTCGTGACGGAACTGGTCGAGGGCAAAGGTGCCCTTCAGTTCGCGGTTGATGCGCGTCAGAATGTTGCGATTGAAGGCGGCCGTAACGCCGACGGCATCGTCGTAGGCGGCAATCAGGATGGCCGGATCCTTGCGCAGGTCGATCCCGGCGAGCAGTTGGTCACCCGGTCGCATGGCGGCATGCAGGCGTTGCAGAAAGTGCACCGCATCGGCGCGCTCGAAGTTGCCGACGTTGGAGCCCAACCAGAGAATCAGTCGCGGCGGCCCCCCTTCGGTCTTGAGGAAATCCAGGCCATCGTGATACTCACCGGCGACGGCAAAGACCTCGAGATCGGCGTAGTCCTCGACGAGTGCCAGAGAACTCTCCTCGAGAATGGAACGGGAGATGTCGACGGGGATAAAGCGCAACTGCCCATGTCGGCGCAGCAGGGCCTCAACGACGAGACGCGTCTTGCTGGCCGAACCGGAACCCAGTTCGACGAGATCGACGGCGTGTCCCACGTGAGCGACGAGATCGTCGGCATGTTCCTCGAGAATGGCGCGCTCCGTGCGGGTCGGGTAGTACTCGGGCAGGTCACAGATCTGCTCGAACAGGTTGGATCCGGCCTCGTCGTAGAAGTACAGACAGGGGAGCCACTTGCGTGGCGCAGTGAGGCCGACGCGAACATCGGCCGCGAAATCCGTACGTGGACCACACTCTGGCGCGGCGACAAGGGTCAGACTGTCGGACGCGGTGGGAACTTCGTTGAAATCGGGAATCTGAGTTTGCCTCCGGTGTGCAGCTAATCGATGGGGTCGAGACGCAGGCCCTTGGGTACGAGGATGCGCTCAGAGAGTTCGAAAAGGCCCTGAACCAGCAGGGCCAGCACGGCGGCGGGTATGGCGCCCTGCAGGATGAGACTCATGTCATCGAGGCGCAGGCCGGTCAGGATGGGCTGGCCGTAACCGCCGGCGCCGATGAAGGCACCGAGGGTGGC
>CALFPI010000732.1 GCA_937919035.1 uncultured Gemmatimonadaceae bacterium | reverse complement strand
GCTCGCAGGCGTAAAAATCAGCTCGTCCACGTCGTACTCATCGGTCAACTGTGCCAGATCCTCCACCAACCCGACAACGGGAAGACCCGCCACGGTCTGGCCCCGCTCATCGCTGGCGCCGGCATAACCGATGATCTGTGCATCCAGCCCCCCCCAGGCCGTCAGACATTCGACGAAACCACGGGCGGCAGCATCCGTGCCGACCACGAGAATGCGTCGACGACCCAAGCGTCGCCCGGAGGTCGAGCGTGTCAGCCAGCGCGCCCCCATACGCCAGCCGGCGATGAGCACCGTGTTCGCTACCCAGGCAGCCCCGGCGGCAAGGCGCGAAAAATTATAGTCCGGAAAGAAAAACACCATCGTGACGATACCGGCAAAACCCAGCGTCACTGCCAACGCGGCGTAGGTCGGTGAGTACCGCCTGCGGTCATACAGACCCAGCGCAACAAAGCAGGCCAGCCAGATGGCGACGGGCGCCCCGTAGACGAGAAGCCACTGCCCCTCGGAGTAGGGCGGGGGCACCAGCCAGCGGGTGGGGTGCACATCGAGGCCGATGCCCAGACTCGCACGCTCCAGCCCCCGGATCACCGGCGCAAGATCGGGGTGATAGCGCAGGGCGACGGCAAGATGGACGCCGAACAGCACCAGCAGACCGTCGACAGCGGGCAGTATCAGTTTGCGCAGCAGGGGCCCCAACAGACAATAGAGCCCGTAGAGGACAATGCCGAGGTGCAGCAGCGTGACGGGGAAGAACCGATACCGGCGGCGCATGTGTTTGCCGACGAAAATCGCCATTGCCTCATTCTTGCGATACTGAATTCGCAGGGACTCGGTGCGGCCGCTTTCGCCACGAAAATGGATGATCTCCGTCGCCGGCGTATAGTAGATTTTCCAGCCTGCTTCGCGCATGCGGAAACACCAATCGAGATCCTCGCCGTACATGAAGTAGGCCTCGTCGAAACCTCCCACTTCCTCCAACACCTGCCGTCGCACGATCATGCAGGACCCCGACAGAGCATCGACCTCGTTGACCTCGTCCGGATCCAGATAGGTCAGATTGTAGCGGGCAAAACGCCGACTCTGCGGAAACATCCGACTCAGACCACTGAGTTTGTAAAAGGCTGCTGCGGGCGTCGGAAAGCCGCGGCGGCAGTCGAGTTGCAGCGTACCATCAGGATTGAGAATCCGGCAGCCGGCGGCGCCCGCCTCGGGGTGCTCATCCATGAAAGCAACCATGGTGCGCAGTGTATCGGGACGCACGATGGTGTCCGAGTTCAGCAGCAGGATGTGGCGGCCGCGAACGCGGGCGAAGGCGGCGTTGTTGGCTCCACCGAAGCCAAGATTGCGCTCATTGCGAATCAGTTCGGCGTCGGGGAAACGCTCAGCCACCATGTCGGCGCTGCCGTCGCGCGAGGCGTTGTCGACAACGAGGACCTGGACACGGATCCCGGCGGAGGCCTCGGCAACGGTGCGCAGGGCCTGTTCCATCAGGTCCCGCGTGTTGTAACTGGGAATAACGACGCTGAGGTCGTAATCCATCGTGCTCATGAACCCGGTTTGCGTCCCAGCAGCCGTCGCAGCCCGAAGATGAGGATCTGCTTGAGGAACAGCGCATGTTCCCGCCAGTTCAACTTGCTGGCACTGAACTGGCGGTTGCGGAACACAAAGGGAGTGGAGGTGTGCGACGTGTACTGCCCCTTGACGAGGATCTCAAGCAGGATTTTGTAGCCACTGGAGGTCAGCTCAAAGTCGCCACCGATCACCTCACGACGCAGGAAGAAATAGCCAGACAGCGGATCTTCGGCACCGGTGATCATGCGTGCCAGGCCGACGCCGACAACGGAGATCAGCTTGCGGTGCAAGGCCCATTCCTCCACCTGGCTCGTCACACCGAAGCGGCTGCCCATGGTCAGTGAGTGTTCCCGCAGACCCCGCACGAGACCCGGCAGAATCGATGGATCGTGACTCAGATCGGCATCGATCACTCCCAGGTAGGGTCGATCTGATATCTTCCAACCCTCCATCACCGCCGAACCAAGGCCCAGTTTACCGGCGCGGTGCACGACACGCACGGGGAAACGCGCCGTCAGTGCTTCGGCGGCGGCCCCGGTACCATCCGGCGAGTTGTCATCAACGATGATCAGTTCGAGGTCGATATCCTCACACGACTCCAGCAGGGCGAAAATCTCCTCCGCCAGGAGGGCGACATTCTCGCATTCGTTGTACGTGGGCGTCACGAGGGACACAGAGAGCTTGTTGGTCACAATCAGTGCTTTCTCTTGTCTGTCAGACGTTGGTAGCTGGCAATCCGGTAGCTGGCAATCCGGTAGCTGGCAATCCGGTAGCTGGCAATCCGGCGAAGTCCTCCCGAAAGTCAGGCTCCGCTGCCATTCGTTCGAGTCCCTCCTGCAGGCTCGCCGGCGCCCAGCCAAGCTGCGCCTCGATGTTGTCGGTGCGCAACCCGGAGCGCAGCGGGCGTCGCGCCGCCTGGCCGGCAGAAGCAGTCGTCATGGTAGCAACAGCCGAGGCGTCGAGGCGAAAATGCGCCGCTACCTGCCGCACCAGTTCGTCACGCGTCAGAAATGTTGCGCCGCCCATGTGAAACAGACCGCCAACGCCCTGGCCGCTCAACTGCACCAGGGCCCGCGCCAGATCGTGAACGTACGTCGGATTGCCCCACTGATCGTTGACGATGCGCATATCCTCACCCCGGGCCAGCGCCGCCAGAGGCCAGGTTACCAGATTCGGCCGCACGCAACGCAGATGACCGTATAGCCACAACGTGCGCACCACAAGGCCATCGACTCCGGCGTCGAGCACGACGGCCTCACTGGCCAGCTTCATGCGGCCATACACGGACAAGGGCTGTGGCACATCCTGTTCCGAGTAGGGTCCGGCCTCACCGTCGAATACGTAATCTGTCGACAGATGCGCCACTCCGGCACCCACTTCGACACAGGCAGCGACGACATTTTCCACAACTTCCAGATTGACGCGACGCGCCAGTTCCGGTTCGGTTTCACATTGATCGACATTGGTCACGGCCGCCGTGTGGATGACGCGATCCGGTCGCAACCGCCGCCACAGTGCCATGACAGCATCTCTGTCGGTGAGATCGATGGCGTGACAGGGCACCTGGCCCACGGCGGCGCCCTGACGACCGCAACCCACGTACTCCATCCCCTCCGTCGGGGCCGCCTGCAGCAGAGCCCGACCGAGCAATCCATGCGCGCCGGTGACCAGCAGCCTCACGGGTGGCCTGCCAGAATCAATGCCTGGCGAGCCAGGGCGGCGTGACGGCGATCCGGTGCTGTCTGCAGCACGGATCCATACACGATCTGTCTCGCCCGCAGCGGATCACCAGCCACGAGCAGCGCCTCGACGGCAACTGCCATGGCAGACGGGGCCCTGTCGTCGCTGTCATCTGCGATCTCCGACCACGATTCAGGCCATGAACGGGCGGGGGCATCGGCGTACTGATTCGCTATCACATCCCACAGGTTTGCATCAGCCCATTGGCGGACATGGACGGCGGCGTTGGCGAAGTCCTCCCGCCCCGTGTGTGTCGCCAGCTCACCGAAGGCGAGGGCCACGAGCATCTGGTCGCGCAGCAGTCCGACAGGCGCATCTTCCACCATGGCATGGGTCACGGCACCCTCAGCTGAAACAAGGTGTTGCAGGATTGCTTCTCCCGCCGACTCGGCCTGCTGGCGCGCCGGGGTCAGCCGATCGAGGTCGCCTGCGGCCTGCAGACAAGCGCCGATCAGCAAGGCGTTGGCGTCCGCCTGAAGTATAGGGTCCATCCAGCCTGCCTCACTTTGCGCGCCGGCAAGCCGGCGGGAATGGAAGAAACCAGTGTCCGCGTCAAACCATTCAGCCCGTATGACATCAAACAGTTGCTGTCCTGCGCGGCGGTAGTTGGCGCTGCCACCAGCAGCTCGAGCCAACACGAGCAGAAGGCCCGCCTGATCGGCGGCATAAGCTTCATAACGCGGCGTTTTCCAGTCTGGCGTATGTGACAGAGCACCCACCGAGCCATCCCACAATGGGCTTGCCAGCAAGCCATCGAGGCTGCGCTGCACCATACGCGCAGCGTGTTGCTGTCCTGGCTGTTGGGCCAGTTGCTGCAGGAATGCCAGCACCTGGGTCTCAGGAAACTTGACGGGCCCACCGAATCCGCCGTACAGCGTGTCGTATGCATCGACAACGGCAGCCTCTACGGCAGCGACACTCAGGGCGAATCGCGGCAGAGGTCGGCGCGCGTCCTGCATTTGCTTGTCGACCACCTCCGGTCGCTTCTGCAGGTGTTGCTGGATCCGTGCCAACAGCAAGGGTACGTTCTCCCGGCGAATGTCGGTGGCACGGACGACTTCCTCGCCCGTGTTCAGCAGTATACTCAACGACGGGCACCCTGCGGTCGCGTACCGCCGTGCCACAGCCGGGTATCTCTCGGGATCGATTCTCACGGGGATATACCGCGTCTCCGCCAACCAACGGGCCAGAGGGTCATCACCAGCAAACAGACCACCGCAACCGATGCGACTCGTATAGAGCAACACGGGACGCTGCAGCTTTCGAGCCATAGCAAAACTGGCCGCACTCCATGGGCGCCAGTGCACGCCGGTATCGGGATCCGCCGGGACCATCTGCCCAGCGACCGCCAGAGTTGATGGCACCGACGGCAGTGGCACGGCAGGCACGTTCTCCGGACGGGAACAGGCCGACAGCATGACTCCGAACAATAGTCCGGACAATAGTCCGCGCAATAGACAGCAAAGTCTCTCGCGTCGTACCTGCGAGCAACAGTAGCCTGATAGATCGCAGAGCGTCAAGACAGCAGCATTCTATATTATCCGTACCAACATAACCGGAGGCATGATTGATGGATCCATTACAAAAGAAGATACTCGGCAGCACGGGGTTGCAGGTGACGAGGATGGGGCTGGGATGTGCTGCGCTCGGTGGTCTTTACGGCGACATCCCCGATGAACAGGCCTATGAAGTCGTTCGGCGGGCCCTGGATCTGGGGATCAATCTCTTCGACACGGCACCCCTCTACGGCTCCGGCAGAAGTGAGCAGCGTGTCGGTGAAGTCTTGCGCCAGGTTCCGCGTGACAGCTTTGTGCTGTGCACCAAGGTAGGGCGCGTGCTCAATCCGGTGGAACCCGGGGACGTGGATCGTGGCCAGGAGATCTTTGCCAATCCCCCCCCTTTCAAGCCGGTCTTCGATTTCAGTCACGACGGCGTCATGCGCTCTTTCGACGAAAGCCTGCAGCGCCTGCAACTTGATCGCATCGACGTACTGCATATCCACGATCCCGATGATCACTTCGAGGACGCTATCCGCGGCGCCTATCCGGCGATTGCGCAACTGCGGGAGCAGGGCCTCATCTCGGGCGTCAGCGCCGGCATGAACCAGTGGGAGATGCTGGCCGAGTTCGCCCGCGACGGCGACTTCGACTGCTTTCTTCTGGCGGGTCGCTATAGTCTGCTCGAACAGGAGTCCCTCGACGAGTTGCTCCCCCTTTGTGAGGAGAAGAACATCGGCATTCTCGCGGGGGGCACCTATAACAGTGGCATTCTCGCCAAGGGCGCCCGCGAAGGCGCCAAGTTCGACTACAACGATGCCCCGGCAGAGGTCATTGCCAAAGCCCAACGACTGGAGCAGGTCAGCCAGAGGCATGGCGTCGACATCAAGGCCGCCGCCTCACAGTTCGCCCTCGCCCACCCTGCGGTGACAGCGATCATCCCCGGGACGAGGCGTCCGGAACGGGTCACGGAGAACTTCGAACTGCTGCAGGTCGAGATTCCCGCCGACTATTGGGCAGAGCTGAAGGCAGAAGGACTGATTCGTCTGGATGCGCCTGTGCCGGCCTAGGCCGTTGCCGCGTTACAGGGGATTGATCGCAACGATGTAGGTGTCAGGCTCGGGCCGGTGCCACAGGATTGGACATCGATCAGAGGCCGACTGCAGAGCCGGCACCAGGAACCGTGGCGTGTGGGCATAGCCGAGTTGCTCGACAACAGCGTAGTCGGCGCCCTTGGCATCGAGGTCCGCCATGACCTGCTGTGGCTCGGCAAAGGCATAGACGAAGGTGCGACGGCCGGAGATGACGTGCATCCAGAAGGCCTTGCGGCAGGTGACGATGGCGTCCTGGGGCGTGTTGGCCCGGAGCCAGAGACCTGCCTCGAAGTAATTGCGCCACTCTGGCAGGTAGTCGGCCTGGCTCGCCCGTGCGTACTGTACGAGCGAACCGGGCTGGCGAACCGGCCGGTGGGACGTGCGGCCGAATACGTTGCCGTGTAGCCCCAGGCCCAGCAACACCACAGCCAGCACGTAGGCTGTTGGCCCGGCCCCCTTCGCCCGCAACCAGTGGACGGCGTCCGCGACGGTGATGACACCGGCCAGCAACAGCACCGGCACCAGAGGCAGGATGAAACGATCCCCCGGCCACGGCCACAGTAGCACCGTGCCGAGAAAGAACGACGCATAGATCAGCAGCAGCAGGTGTCTTGCTTGCTGCACACTGCGCCAGGCAAAGCCGACGAGCAGCACCAGCATGACCACCGCTGCGGGGGTGAACGCCGCCCCCGTGGGTTCGAAGGAGGGCCACAGCGTCTGCGTCAGGCCCTGCGCCAGGTAGAACTGCAGATGGTCGGTGACCCGCTCCCACAGCCCCGCTGTATCAAGCAGGCCCTGATCCGGGAAGTAGGGATTGACCTGAACCAGCTGTTTCAGATACACCCCGCCACCACCTGCAGCACTGTTGCGCAACGACCAGGGCAGAATGGCGGCAAAGCTGACGCCGCCAATCAACGCGGCTCGTTGCCAGTCCCGTCGCAGCAATAGCAGGGCAATGGGCGCGCCGATGAGCACGAGCCCGACGCTGCGGATGTAGTACGCCACGATGGCCGCCAGTATGCCGGCCCACAGCCAGCGATTGTGGCGCCAGCCTTCGGCCTCGATGCCACGGTGCAGACACCACAGCGCCAGTAGCGACGGCGCCAGATACGGCACTTCCGACATGACCTGGTGGCCGTAACTGACAGTGAGAGGATTGGTCACGGCCAGTGCCGTTGCCGCCGCCGCCGCGAGATCTCCAGCGACCCCTCGGGCCAACAGGTAGAAGGCACCCATGCCGGCGGCAAAGCTGCACACCACAAGCCACTTCATGGCCACCCAGTCAGGTGTGCCACTTCCAGGGCCGGACCAGCCGTCAAAGATGGCCGCCAACGGTGCCAGCATAAGGGGGAAACCGAAGGGGTACTTCGTCGCCAACCGCGGTTCGGGCAGATTGGTGTAGGTCAGACCATCACCGTGGGCCAGCGAACGTGCCAGCGTCACAAACTCTGTGTTGTCACCACTGATGCTGAGTTTTGCATCGAAAGTCCAGGCGCTGATGAGCAGTGCCACCAGCGCCGCTGCCAATGGCGCGCCCCAGCGGGCATGCCGGTGCGTCAACAGGCTGCCGAGACGATCAGGTAGCCCTGGCACCGAGGGCACCACGGCTTCGCCGGAATGGGCGCGGCGGCTCACGTCAGCTCCGCATAGTGTGCCAGTAAGGCATCGAGGGCGGCGTGATGGGCCTGTACCCGTAGCTGCATGGGTAACTCCGTGGGGGTTTCAGTGGTCAGCTTGTGTGCCGTGTGATCGCGCAGCAGAACGAGTGGAAAGCCATCACCGCGGGCAAGTCGCTCGTGACTGGAGTCGGCCGTAACAACACCGTGACATGCCGGCCAACCCTCGATTTCAGCATCACGATTGATGGGGCAGACCTTGTCGACGGCAGTGATCATTCGGGGCCCGGCAGCGGCGACGCCGAGACGATGCTCGTAAAGGTAGAAACCCGGCGTTTCCCAGTCTTCATGAAAATCGATGACAAAGCGATAGCGCCGCCCCAGCAGGAATTTGCGCAGCATTTCGATTTCGGCAACATCGTGTCGTGACCAGGACCAGTTGATGTCGACGCCCTGCACCGTCTCGCGAGCATCATGCACGTAACCCGTTGGATTCGTGCACGGCAGCACGTCAAGACTGAGGCCGCGGGACCAGTCCCCCGCCGGTCGCTCCAGAACCTGCAGCGCCGCTTCCACAGTGGCCGGTTCGTCGCCATGCGTGCCGGCAATGAGCAAGCCTGCAGGCTCGTCCGTGCCGATGCGGGCAACCAGCAGAGGCAGGCCTTCCACCTCTCCCAGAGTTGTCAGCCTGAGACCCGCCGCGCGCGCGCGCGTAGCAGCCGGCAAAAAATCACGCAGGACTGCACTCACACCCACACACCTGCCGAACTCGGTTCCCGAACCGAACGCGGTTCCCGGCAGGCGGAATCATCGACAGACATTGTCCGGCCCATACGTGCGTGGTCTCCGCAGAAGGTGAGAAGGCGAACGGGGCAATGAAACTCCGATCCGCGAAACTGGCAAGAAACAGCTTATGCCTTGGGAGCAACCGACCTTGCCCGGAGCGGTCCTGCCTGCCTACCCTTGCGCTCCAGAAAAGAGACCCGTCATGACCAAGCGCCCCAATCTGCTCTACCTGCACTCCGATCAGCACAGTGCCGCCGTTGCCGGTGCCTATGGCGACGCGCTTGTGCAGACGCCACATCTTGATCAATTGGCCAAATCCGGCGTCATCCTCGATGCCTGCTACTGTCCGTCGCCGATCTGTGTGCCTTCGCGCATGTCGGCCCTGACAGGACGTTTTCCGCACGAGAACCGCGTGTGGACCAACAGCCATATTCTCGATTCGGCGATCCCGACCCTGGCCCATGCCATGGGTGCCGGCGGCTATCGCCCGGCGCTGGTCGGTCGCATGCATGCCGTCGGTCCCGATCAATTGCACGGCTACGCCGAACGCCTCGTCGGTGATCATGGCCCCAACCAGCCAGGAGGACGGGGGGCCGATCACGGCGAGTTGAGCGGCACCGCAGGACCCTCCCGGGTGAGTCTGACCAAGTCGGGTCCCGGACAGTCAGCCTATCAGGTGCACGATGAGGATGTCACAGCCGCCGCCGTGAACTGGCTCGATCGGTACGGTGTGCGCCGTCGTGCCGGCCAGGAGTCCGAACCCTTCTCCCTGTCGGTGGGCTTCATGCTTCCCCACCAGCCCTTTGTCGCCCGACAGCAGGACTACGCGCTGTACGAGGGCCGCATGAGCATGCCACGGACACCGGAACCGTTGTCAGCCGATCTGCATCCACATATCCGCGCCTGGCGCGAGAGCTGCGGCATTGCCGCTGTGCCGGACGAGGAGATTTTGCGGGCGCGCACCGCCTACTGGGCTCTGGTAACCTGTATGGATCGCCTCATTGGCCAGATCCTGCAGGCGTTGCGCGCCAACGGCCTCGAAGACAACACCCTGATCGTCTATACCTCCGACCACGGGGAACAGGTCGGCGAGCATGGCCTCTGGTGGAAACAGACTTTCTACGAAGACTCCGTCCGTGTTCCCGCCATCCTCTCCTGGCCTGGACATCTGCCGACGGGCACACGCTGCGAACGGGTCTGCAGCGGACTGGATCTGAATGCCACCATGCTCGATGCTCTCGACTGCCCGCCATTGCCGCTGTCGCGCGGTCGCAGCCTGTTGCCGTTGCTGCAGAGACCGCAGACGACAGCGTGGGAGGACATTGCGTACTCGGAGTTCTGTCTGGACAGCGCCGGCTCCGGTGGCCCGGCGACGGCGGAGGGCGTGGTCCAACGCATGGTGCGGCGCGGGGACTGGAAACTCAACTTCTACGATGGGCAACCGTGCCAGCTGTTCAACCTTGCGCAGGACCCTCTGGAGATAGACGACCGTGCCGGCGATGCCGCATGCGGCAGCATTCTTGACGAGTTGATCGACCTCGTGCGGACAGGGTGGGACCCGTCTGTCATCCGGCAGGAGATGGCGCGGCGCCGTGCAGACCTGCCGATCCTGAGCGATTGGGCCCGCCACGTGCGGCCCCCCGACACCTGCCGCTGGGACCTGAGCCCTGAAATGGACTATCTCGACACCGAAAGAGAATGATGGCACTGCAAGTCTTTGATTACCGCACCGACATCCGCAACGTCTTTGTCTCGCCGCAGATCCGCTCGCGCTTCCTGCGCATGGAGCCCGGAACGGTCGCCGAGCGTCACAGCCATGACCTGGGACACGAGATCTTCCTCATCCTCGAAGGTCGGGCACGCTTTGAGATTGCCGGAGAGATCGCCGATTTGGGGCCGGGACAGATGTGTGTAGCCCGCATCGACGAGCCACACCAAGTCAGCGTTATCGGTGAGGAGCCGATGACGATGTATCTCTCCGTCACGCCCCATATCCAGCCGACACACACGGGGCGGGATGACAAGGATGAACGGAAACCGATTCGCTTCCTGCCCCCTGCTGCCTACGACCAGGAGGAATCGCGGATTCCCATCGAAGAATCCATCGACCATTTCGTCGATCTCGCCGAATCCCTGGCCTCCATGGCACAGACCGCCGCCGAAGAGGCCCGCATGGCGGGCGCACGCCTGTCACGGGCCCTTGGGGCACACAACAACGAGGCCGCCGATCGCCAGCGGGAAATCATGTGGTTTGGCTTGTATCGAACCTTCGACAAACTTTTCGATATGGCGGAAGAATGGAACAAGATGTCACCTCGCGCGGGCAGTTCCGCATGAGTCCGCCCGCCGGAAAGATCCGTATCGGCGTTGTCGGGTGCGGCGCCGTCGCCCAGATCCAGCATCTGCCAAACCTCACGTTCCTGAGCGATGCGTTCGATATCGTCGCCGTCTGTGACGTGTCCGCCACTCTGGCCCGGGGCGCCGCTGAGGAGTATGGCATCGGCGCCTGGCATACCGATCTGGATGCGTTCCTGACAGAGCCTCTCGATGCAGTGCTGCTCTGCCACTCCGATCCCAAGGTCGAGGCGGCGATGTGCGTACTGGCTTCGGGTCGCCATCTGTTCATTGAAAAGCCGGTGGCTTTCGTGCCGGAAGATGTGGATCGGATGGCGGCTGCCGCGCAGAGCGCGGGACTGGTTGCGCAGGCGGGCTACATGAAGGTGTACGATCCTGCCTTCCTGCGCGTTGAAGCGGAAGTTGCAGCCATGCGCCACGATCTCCGCTTTGTGCAGATCAACCACCTGCACACCGACAACCGGCACCACCTGGCCCACTTTCGTCTGCGCCGGGCCGATGATCTGCCAGCCTCAGCCGCTGAGGATCTTGCCGCCCGGAGGCATGCCGATGCACGGCGCGCTCTGGGAGATGTACCCGAGCATGCGCGCTCCGCTTTTTTCACCTGGCGGGGAGCATGATCCACGACCTCTACGGCCTGCGGCAATTGCTCGGTCCGCCGGACCACGTGGCCAGCACAGAACTGTGGAACGGTGGCCTTGGCATCACCACGGTGCTGGCCTGGGAGGATGGGCCGCGATGCGCGGCGACCTGGGTCGAACTGGAGCGGATTCGCCACTTCCAGGAGACACTCGAGATATACAGCGGCGATAGAGGTGTCACGCTGTCGTACCCGACGGGGTTCTCTCGTGGTCAGTTGAGCACGGTGATGGTGCGTGGCATCGATGGCGAGGGCCAGTCTTTCGAGCTGTGCCCTGCGGTGGACTGGGAGAATCCATTCGTCGCCCAGCTGCGCCATTTCCACGCCTGTATCACCCAGGGCCTGGCGTGCCGCACACCCCTGACGGCGGCGCGCCATGACGTGCAACTGGTGGTCGATATAACCCGCGCCGGTCTGCCTACCTGAAGAAGAAGTCTGCCGCCGTGCCCCGCATGATCTGCTCACGCTCGGTGTCGCTGAGGAAGTCGAGTCCCTCTTCCATGAGAGCGACGCTTGCTGCGTACGAGTGGTTGTCCTGCACCTGGTAGGGTGCGTCACTGGCCCACAGCAGCCGCCGGGCGCCGAAGGCATCGACCGTGCGGGCAATGAGGTCGCGCAGATCATGGTACGGCGGCGTCTTGGCGCCCAGGGCATAGAAGGCCGACACCTTGACCATGACATTGTCGTACTGCGCCATGCGGCACAGAGCATCGACATCGCCTGTCTCAATGACGCCACTGGTACCGATCCGACAGAGGTGATCGATGATGACCGGCGTCTGCGGGAATTCGGCGCAACGCCGTGCCAGTGCCGGCAGCGCATCGGTGCCAATCAACGGGCAGATGGCCAGTCGTTGCTCGGCGCCAGCAGCGAACATGCTGGTGTAGCCAGGGCTGTCACACCAGCTGTCGACGGGCGTGTCACCAGGCGAGACACGGAAACCATACACTCCGTCGGCGGCCAGGCGCAGCATCTGATCCTCGGGCGTGGCGCAGGTCGGATCAACGACACCAATGCCGCCGAACACGCCGGGATGATCCTTCATGACTTTCAGCATGTAGCTGTTGTCGGTGGCGTAGTAACTCATCTGCACCAGAACCACACGATCGACGCCGCAAGGTCGTGCGTGGCCGAGGATCTCTTCGGCGAAAAATGTGCGGGGCACAGCCTTTTGCGGGTCGTGGCCGGCAGCGAATGGGTACGTATCGTAGTCATCCGTCCATACATGCACATGCGCGTCGATGTATCCCATACTGGCTCCTGGGTCAGTGTTCACTAAAGGCGGGCTGCGCTGCCGCCGCACCAAAGCCGTCCACCGGGTGCAGTTGGCCGCCACCGGCAATATGCCACAATCTCCCGTCCCGTGCGCCGCCAGCACCGTAGCGGGTAAACCAGTCGTGCAGCACGCCGTGGAGCTCAAGCCGTTGCACCCGGGCGCCGCCA
>CALFPI010000731.1 GCA_937919035.1 uncultured Gemmatimonadaceae bacterium | reverse complement strand
CCGACCCGGATCTGTCACACGCCGAAAATCTACTCTACATGATGCTCGGCAAGAAGCCGACAGCATCCGCCGCGGCGGCCATGAACACATCCCTCATTCTCTACATGGAGCATGGCTTCAACGCGTCCACCTTTGCGGCACGCGTCGTGGCCTCGACGCTGGCCGATCTCCACGCTGCGGTCACGGCCGGTATCAGCGCCCTTGCGGGGCCCCTGCACGGCGGCGCCAATGAAGCGGCGATGCACATGTTCATCGATATCGGTTCGCCGGACAAGGCGAAGGACTACGTACTGGATATGCTGGCGCGGAAGCAGAAGATCATGGGCTTCGGTCATCGCGAGTACAAGAACGGTGACTCGCGTGTGCCCGCCATGCGGGCCGTCGGGCGCCGGTTGGCGGAGGAGGCCGGCGATACCCGATGGGCTGACATCGCCGACGCAGTCGAAACAGCGCTCGTCGCTGAAAAGGGCATCTACCCCAATGTCGACACGCCCTGCGCCTACACATACTACACGCTGGGCATCCCCATCCCACTGTTTACCCCGATTTTCGTCGCCAGCCGCATCGCGGGTTGGTCGGCGCACATCATTGAACAGCAGCAGAACAACCGTCTCATCCGCCCGGGACACATCTACACCGGGGCAGAAGGCCGGACCTTCCGCCCCCTGGCGGAGCGCTGATCGTGGAGGTAAAACGCTGGGCCGATGAGGCCCGATTCTCCATCGAGAAATTTCAGAAGGTGAATCTCTTCGATTCGGAGAGGATGTTCTGCGACATCTACTGTTTCGAAACCGGCCAGCAGCAGGCCTTGCACAGCCATGCCGACAACGACAAGATCTACCATGTGCTTGCAGGGCAGGGGACCTTCACTGTCGGCACTGAATCACTCAAGCTCGAGGCGGGCTCGACGGTCCTGTGCCCCCCCGGCGAGGATCACGGCGTCGTCAACACGGGGGCCGAGCGCCTTGTGGTCCTCGTCTTCATGGCGCCCCACCCGTAGGGTCCCCACCCGCACGACCGATACCCCCGGATCTGGCGGGTGATCGTCGAAGCTCGGCGCGCACATCCAGCAGAAAACTCTGGACATCCTGGCGCTGATAATCACGATAGGTCCAGGGCTGTGCCCGGTAGGCACCCTTCTCAAATAACAGGGTGACCTCGGCCCACAATCCAGGGCCGATGCAGATGCGATGGCCACTGACTTTGGTCGTTGCCAGCACCAGACTGTTGATGGACAACAGACCGGGGTCGACGTTGACCGTGCGTCGGCCCTGTCGGGCCCGGTGCCGTTCAAAAGCGATGGTCGCCTGCTTACGCGCTGCCAGTTCCGCCGGCGCGACGGGCGGTCCCAGCCAGGCCAGGGCCTTGCTCAAGGCCGGACCCATCTCCGCTTCGTAGTAGTCGGTCATGTCAAAGTCGTAGACGGGCCCGCGGCGCTGCACGCCACCGAATTCGGCAGCCAGGGCGTCGATCGTTGCGTGCGCAGCATCACTGCCGGGCGCCATCACAGCAACAAGAAAGGCGACGGGTTCGTCGGGGAGCAGATCCAGTGGCATGGCCAGAGGCTAATACGGACCTTGCCTGCAGTCGAGTCCGAGTCTACCGTTGACGACCCCTCGCACGGAGACGCGCCATGCACATTGACGAGCTGGACACCCCTTATCTGCTGGTAGATCTCGACGGCCTCGAAGAGAATCTCGACCGCTATCAGAGCTACTTCTCCGCACACGATATCGGCCTGCGGCCCCACATAAAAACGCACAAGTGCCTGGCTATTGCGCACATGCAGATGAGCCGTGGCGCCATGGGGATTACCTGTCAGAAACTTGGCGAGGCGGAGGTCATGGTTGCTGGCGGCGTGGATCGTGATGTGCTGATTCCCTTCAACATCATCGGCCCCGCCAAATTAGAGCGTCTCGTGGCGTTGACGAGACGCACCCGACTGACCGTGGCAGCGGATTCTGCTGTCACCATTGCTGGTCTCTCAGCGGCGACGGCCGCCGCCGGGGTGACGGTGGGTGTGATCATCGAACTGGGCAGGGGCGGCCGCTGTGGTGTGGAAACACCGGAGCTTGCGGGGGAGTTGGCGGCTCTGGTGGACAGCCTTCCCGGGCTTGAGTTGCGCGGCGTCATGATCATGCCGGCGCCGCCAGAGATCCGTCCGTTTCTGCAGGAGTGTCTGGCGCAATTCGATGCCAGGGGCTTGCCGTATCCCATGGTCAGCGGCGGTTCCACGCCGGCAGCGTTCACCGCTCACGAGATCCCGGAGCTGACCGAGTTTCGCGCCGGCGAGTATCCCGTGGGTGGCATGAAACATCTGCAACTGGGCACACACACCGTGGACCAATGTGCCGTGCGTGTGCTCATGACCTGCGTCAGTCGACCGACAGCGGCGCGCGCCATCTTCGACGGTGGCAGCAAATCGCTGAGTGCTGCCACCTTCGCCGACGCCGAGCGTGGCTCGTTGATGGGGCATATCATCGAGTTCCCGGAGGCGCGTTTCTCCGGCGCCTCAGAGGAGCACGGACAGGTGGATGTGTCCCGCTGTGAGCCACAGCCGCAGATCGGCGATCGGGTGCAGGTGATTCCCGTGCATCCCTGTCCCACATTCAATGAGCACGACAGCATCGCCGCCGTTCGGGGCGGCCTGGTGGAGGCTTTCTGGCCCGTCCACGCCCGCGGGGCCATCCGATGAACCCCGCCTGGCCCATCGTTATTGGTGCCGCTAGTACTGGCGACTTTGAGGCGATCTATCGCCGTGAGTGGCTGGAAACAAACGGCCTCGGTGGCTGGGCCGGGTCCACAGTCAGTGGTGCACACTCGCGTCGGTATCATGGTCTGCTTGTGGCTGCTCTGGATCCACCCGTGGGGCGCATGGTGCTGCTGTCGCGGCTGGAAGAGACCATCGAAATCGACGGAGCACGCCACGAACTGGCGTGTAATCGCTATCCCGGCGTTGTGCACCCGCGCGGCTATGAGTATCTGGAGCGTTTCGAACGTGGTCTGTTTCCTGTTTTCACCTACAACATGGATGGCATTCTGCTGCGCCGTACCGTCGCTGCCATTCACGGACACAATACGGTGGTCATTCGCTACGACGTGGCGGCAGCTCCGGGCGAAGAGGAACCGGGGGCGTTCGTGCTGGGGTTGCGCCCCTTCGTCGCCGGGCGTGACTACCATCATCTGACGCGGGCCAACGGCGACATCCGCGATGCAGCCGAACTGCGCCAGGGTGTCCTTTGCCTGCCGTCGTATCCGGGTGTACCAGATGTGCGATTGCATCTGCCAGCGGCAGCGGCGTTTACCGCCGCGCCAGAGTGGTACTACGACTTCGAGTATGATCGTGAGGACTATCGGGGCCTGGATAACCGCGAAGACCTGTTCACGCACGGCATCATCGAACTGGCCCTGCGGGTTGGCGATCATGTGACCATCGTTGCCACCATTGAGGCTGGCGAGATGGACGGCGCGGCGCTGCTGGTGGCAGAGGAGACTCGGCGTCAGATGCTGCTCGCCGACATACCGAACCACTCTCCCTATAAGAACCTGCGCCGACACCTGCATCTGGCGGCCGATCAGTTCCTGGTTCGGCGCGATGTCGACCTGCGTACGATCATCGCCGGCTATCACTGGTTTACCGACTGGGGCCGCGATACGATGATCGCCCTGCCCGGCATTGCCCTGGTTACCGGTCGACACGATGAAGCCCGCCGCATACTGCAGGCCTTTGCCGGCGCTGTTCAAGATGGTCTGCTGCCCAACCGCTTCGCTGATGGGGGTGGCGCTGACTATAACACAGTCGACGCAACCTTGTGGTTCTTCGTCGCCGTGCATCACTACCTGGCCGCCACGGGTGATGAACAACTCGTCACCGAGCTCATGCCTGTACTCGATGACATTCTTGCCTGGCACGAGAAGGGCACGCGATACGGCATCCGCGTGGATGATGACGGCCTGCTCATGGCTGGCGAGGAGGGGCAGCAACTTACCTGGATGGATGCCAAAGTCGATGGCTGGGTGGTCACGCCACGTCGGGGCAAACCCGTAGAGATCCAGGCACTGTGGTACAATGCACTGCGTATCTATGGGGGGCTGGCCCACTTCCTTGCGGCCCCCGCCGCACAATCGGACGCAGAGGCGCGGGCGGCGCAGGTACGTTCCCGCTTCGGCGAAGTTTTCTGGAATGCTGCGCAGGGCTGCCTGTTCGATGTGGTCGACGTGGATGGAGTTTCCGGAGAATGCGATCCTGCGGTGCGACCCAACCAGTTGTTCGCCCTCAGTCTTCCCTATGCCCTCATCGAGGGTGAGCAGGCGCAAAGCATCCTCAAGGTGTCACGTGAGCAGCTGGCAACGCCTCGGGGGCTGCGCAGCCTGTCACCGCAGGACCCATCCTACTGTGGTCATTATGGTGGCAATCCCCTGGCGCGAGACGGCGCCTATCACCAGGGCACTGTGTGGGGCTGGCTCATAGGTCCGTACCTGACGGCCTGGATGCGGCATGGTGGCGCCGAAGGGAAGAGACTGGCGCGAACGGCCATCGAAGACTTCGCTGAACATCTGCAGGATGGTTGCATCGGCACCATCGCCGAAGTATTTGACGGGGATGCGCCACACGAGCCAAGGGGCACGGTGGCGCAGGCATGGAGCGTGGCGGAGTTGCTGCGTGTTCTTCACGAACTCGATACGGAGTGAATACACAGATGACCACCGTGACCCAACAGACACTGGACCGGCTGCTTGTGCCGAGCACCGCAACCCTCACCTCAGTGCTCAAGTCGCACGGGCTGAGCAATACCTTCATGCACAACGTGTCGCCCCTGAGACCCGACATGAAGATGGCGGGCCGCGCCTTTACTCTGCGCTATATCCCGGCGCGCGAAGATCTCAACAACGTGCCGATGGACAACCTTACCGACAAGCAGCGTGTGGGCATTGAGCAACTGCAGCCTGGGGATGTTCTCGTCATCGATGCTCGCGGCGACACGAGTGCCGGCACAATGGGTTCGATCCTCGCCCAACGTATGCACCAGTTGGGCACGGTCGGTGTAGTCACCGACGGTTCCTATCGCGACAGCCCGGCTATTGCCGAATGCGGTATGGCCGCCTACGCGCGGGGCATGAACGCCCACACAAACAAGACGATTCACTACCCCAGTGAAATCCAGGTGCCGATAGGTTGCGGCGAGGTTGCCGTGTTCCCCGGAGACATCATCGTCGGCGATGGCGAAGGGGTGGTGGTGATACCGCCACACATGGCGGCCGACGTCGCCGCTGCTGCGGAGGAGATGGAGCTGAAAGAAGCATTCATCCTCGAGAAGATCCGCGCCGGCGCGACTCTGGTAGGAACCTATCCACCGGATGAGAAGACGCTGGCGGAGTTTGAGGCCTGGCGGCGCAATCGGTAAGTCTCTGCCGGATGAAGGAGTCGGGTCGTGGACATGCCCGCGCAGCCTGGGTGACGCTATATACTGCTACGCCACCAGCATGGCAGCGCCGAACACGCCGGCGGAATCTCCCAGTTCGTTGCGCACCACGCGAGTGTGTACGGCGTCGTTGAAGACCCAGGGCGTCAGGGCTTCGACACCACGCGTGTAGAGGGCGTCGATGTTGCTGACGCCGCCGCCCAGCACCACAACGTGCGGATCGAGGATGTTGATCACCGTGGCGACGCCGCGACCAAACCAGGTGATGAGGCGGTCGATGGTTGCTGTGGCGGCGGGGTCGTCTGCGGCGTGCGCACGAAGGGCGATATCGGCAAGATCCGCGTGGGTGCCGGACAACTGCTGGTAGTAGGCCTCCAGATGTGGGCCGGAGAGAAACGTCTCCACACAACCACTGCGGCCGCAGTAACACTGTGGGCCCGTCGGGTCCAGGACGATATGTCCCCATTCACCGGCAATGCCCTGGCCACCGTACAGCGCGCGTCCGTCGATGACGACGCCGCCACCGACGCCCGTACCCAGGATGATGCCGAAGACTGTTGCCGCACCCCGGCCGGCGCCCAGGCGGGCCTCGGCGAGGGCGAAGCAGTTGGCGTCATTGGCCAGTTCAACATGGCAGGCAAGATCTTCGCTCAAGTCCCGCTGCAGGGGCTGACCTATGAGGCAGGTCGTATTCGAGTTTTTCAGGGTGTTCGTCCTCGGATCAAGAACCCCCGGCGTGCCACAACCGATGGCCCGGGGGCGTTGGCCGACGTTGCGGGCCATTTCCTCGACGAGGCCGACGATGTTGCGGCGCACGTGTGCATAGCCTCGATCCCGCTCGGTGGGCACGCGCACACGGAACAGTGGCTCTGCTGAGTCAGCCGCTGGCAGTACCACACCCTCGATCTTCGTGCCCCCAAGGTCGATGCCCCAGCAAAGGTCTGTCATGGGTCCAGGTCCTCCAGCACAGGTGAGGCTTCAATCACACGCATGCTCCGCCATTTGCCGCCGCGGAAGCGCAGGTAGAAGGTGACGGATCCCGCCGCGAGGAATGCGCAGATGAATATCCAGACAATGAACACACCGGCGCCGAAGAACTCGACAGCGATGAGAGGGGGCAGGACCATGAGGCCCACACCCAGCAGGACGGAAGCGACCATCACATAGCGGGTATCGCCGGCACCCTTGAGGGCTGCCGTCAACATCATGTAACCCGCATCGAAGAGGCAGTAGAAGGCAACGAAGCGCAACAACTGCCGCGCCAGATCGCGGGCGGCTGCAAACTCCGGTCCCTGGGCACCGACACCGTACGGCAAGAGGAAGAGATCGGGCAGCAGCAGGTAGGCCAGCGCCATGATCCCCATGTAAGCCAGGGCCAGGTGCAGACCCGTCCACGTGCAATACTCGGCGGCGTCGGGATCATCGGCCCCGAGTCGTTGCCCGACCATGGTCGACAGCCCGATGCCGGCGCCGATGAGGGGCATGAAGGCGAAGCTGTTGATGTTGAAGGCGAGGTTGGTCGCCGTCAATTCGAGGGTGCCGATACGCCCGACGATAAGGATGAAGAGCGTGAAGGACATGATGTCGAGCATGAAGTTGACACCGCTCTGTCCGCCGAAGCGTAACAATCGGCGGAAGAGGCTGCCGTCGAAACGCCAACCGGAAAAGAGGGCGAACTTGACGCGGTGGGTCGGACGGGACAGCAACACGAGATAGAGCAACGTGGCGAACAGGGCGCTGCCGTTGGTGGCCCAGGCGGCGCCACGGATGCCCATCTCGGGCGCACCCCAGTGGCCGAAGATGAGTGCATAATCGGCGATGATGTTGCAGACCACTGCGCCGATGCTGACTCCCAACACGGCCCAGGTGTGGCCCCGGCCGCTGTAGAAGCAGGACAGGGCCGTCGACAGAATCAGCGGACCCATGCCGTAGCAGAGGATGCGGAAGTAGTCGATCTCGTTGGCTTGTACGGCGGCGCTGTGACCAACCAATTGAAAAATGGGAGCCGCGAGCAGGGCCACCAGCAAGCCGACGCCGGCGCTGATGAAGGACAGATACACCCCCTGCCACAAGGATGGGCCGACGCGTTCCGGCCGGCCGGCACCGACATACTGGGCCACAAACGTGTTGACGTATCCCGTGGTCCCCAGAAACAGGCTGACAAAGACAAAGTTGGTCATGCCCGCCGGCAGTGATGCGGCGAGGGCATCCGTGGAGTACCACGTCAGGAAGATGCGGTCGACGACGTGCTGGACACTCCAGCTCGCCGTGCTCAGGATCATCGGGAAGGCAATGGCGAGGAACTCCCGATACCCTCCGGGGCGGGCCCAGCGCAGCCGTACGGCGTTGATCCAGGACAGCTTGTTTCAGCCCCTGATGAAGGCGGGAACGTCGACGGGTTGGCCACCGCGAGCCGATGACGACCAACCGGCGAGCACCGGCGCCAGGGACAACAATCCATCTGCATAGTCGTTCAGCAGGGCACTGCCATCGCCGCTGCGCACAGCCTCGACGAAGACGCGATCCTGCTCGAACCATGGGTCGAATTGTGCCGCCTCGTAGACCACGGCGCCGTTCTCCTCGATACGCTCATAGCCAAAGATGGCCAGGTAGCCACCCTCATAGAAAATCGTGAACCACGGCTCTGCGGGTGGCACGGGGCCGGCGGAGACAAATCCAAGCGTTGCCGTGGCACCGTTGGTGAAGAGGATGTTGAAGGAGCAGGACAGTGGCTGCAGGTATACATCCGGTGTGTGGTAAAATGCCTGTGCTGTTGTCACATCGAGGCCGGTCATGAAACGCAGGTAGTCGACGGCATGTACGCCCCAGTCAAAGGCGCGACCGCCGGCCTTCTCCATCCAGTGGCTCCAGCCCGTCTGCTGGCGCCAGCCGGGTTCGCGGCTGGTGGAGAGCCCACCAAAGCTCTGGAAGCGGGCATGCACGATCCTCTTGTCTGCAAGGCGTTGTTTCGCCTGCTGAAATAGCGGCCGGTAGCGCTCGCGGAAGCAGACCGTACTGAGAACACCACCGGCATCAACAGCCGCTGAGATCTCGCGGGCAACTGCCATGCTGGTGGACTGCGGCTTTTCGCTGAACAGATGGATCCCACTGCGGGCAGCAGCAGCCTCGACACCGGTGCGGGCGTAGGCGGGCACGCAGGAGTACAACGCATCGAGCCTCTCGGTGGCGATCATCTCGTAGCCGTCCGCGTAACAGGCCGGGATGCTGAACTCATCCGCCGCCTGTTTCGCCGCCTCTTCACTGACATCACAAAGGGCGACGATGTCGACGTCGAGCTTGTGCAGATTCGGGATATGTGTGCGTCGGGCCCAGCCGCCGCTGCCGAAAATCCCGACTCGGATTCTGTCGTCTGTTGCCGCCATATGGGGATTCCTTAGTTTCGCCTTCCTTATACAGCAGAACGATTAATCTCTCTCCCGGTCGAGATATGGGCAAGAAAAAGGCAAAGAGCAGCAAGTCGACGGAGCGCAGCGCCTTCGGCGTGACCATCCTGAAGTCGAATCACAGTCGCATTCGGGCACTGAAGAAGGAGCACGAGCCTGACATCCACGGGGACAAAGTGTGGAACTCGAGCTTCCTCATCATGGACTACCTCGATCGGCAGGGCATACAGGAGGGGTCGAAGGTCATGGAAGTCGGCTGCGGCTGGGGCCTTCTGGGGATCTACTGTGCCAAGAAGTGGGGTGCCGATGTCGTCGGTGTGGATGCAGACAACAAAGTTTTCCCCTATCTGCATCTGCACGCCGAGGTCAATGAGGTGACGATGCAGACACGGACGGCACGCTTCGAGAACTTGAAGAAGTCGCATCTCGAGGGCACCAATCTGATGCTCGGCGGCGACATCTGTTTCTGGGACGAGATGATCGATCCCCTGGCCAAGCTTGTGAATCGGGCGATGAAGGCCGGCGTCGACCAGGTCATCATCGCCGATCCCGGACGCCCGCCCTTTGACGAGGTCTGTGTGCGGGCGCAGAAGAAGTGGGGGGCGGAACTGAAGGAGTGGGAGGTGGAGACCCCGACCAGGGCGCGTGGCTGGTTGCTCATTGTGGGTGGCCAGGCCTGATATGACAGACGCCGGACAAACAACCGGACACACAGCACGTGTGCGCACCGCCCTGAGAGCGGGTCTGGTGATTCCAGCGCAGCCACTGGCCCTCGATGATTCGGCGCGTATTGATGAGCGGCGTCAGCGGGCGCTGAGCCGTTACTACATCGACGCCGGTGCCGGTGGTCTGGCCGTCGGGGTGCATACGACGCAGTTCGAGATCCGCGACGTCGGCTTCTATCGGCCCGTTCTCGAACTGGCGGCAGGTGTTGTGGCCGAGCGCCAGCCAGGGAACGGGTTCGTGCAGATTGCCGGCGCTGTGGGCAGGACGGCACAGGCCGTCGCCGAAGCAGAAACGGCGCAGGATATCGGCTACGATGCGATTCTGTTAAGTCTGGCTGCGTTGAAGACAGCATCGGACGATGAGTTGATCGACCACTGCCGTGCTGTCGCCCAGGTGTTGCCCGTCGTTGGCTTCTATCTGCAGCCTGCCGTGGGTGGCCGCCTGCTGGGATTTGATTTCTGGCGGCGTTTCGCTGAAATCGACGCCGTGGTGGCGATCAAGATCGCCCCCTTCAATCGCTACCAGACCCTCGACGTGTTACGCGCTGTCGCCGCCTCCGGGCGGGCTGATGAGGTCAGTCTGTACACAGGCAACGATGACAACATCGTCCTCGACCTGCTCACAGAGCACAGGGTGGCCGGCCCGGACGGGATACCCGTGTCCCTGCGTTTCTCCGGTGGCCTGCTCGGCCACTGGGCGGTGTGGACGCAGAAAGCGGTGGAGTTGCTGGCGACCTGCCGCAAGCTCAGCGCCAGCGACAACGTGCCAGCCTCCATGTTGACACAGGCGATCGAAGTGACGGACACGAATGCGGCCTTCTTCGATGTCGCCCATGGCTTTGCCGGCTGTATCGCCGGGATTCACGAAGTGCTGCGACGCCAGGGCCTGTTGACATCGATCCGTTGCCTCAATCCAAAGGAGTGCCTGTCTCCAGGTCAGGCCGACGAAATCGACCGGGTGTATGCCGCCTACCCGCACCTGCACGACGACACCTTCGTCGCCGAGAATCTGGATCGCTGGCTCGCCTGAAGGGTCAAGCTGGCGCGGGCAGCTTGTGTCACGGCTGCATCAGAACCAGTTCTTCTTGTCGACGACATTGAGCAGTTCCTCGCCATCCCGCAGTCGGCGACAGTTCTCTACCAATAGATGCTGGCGTCGGTCGTCCAGATACGGTCCAGCGCCTGCCATGTGTGGTGTCAGCAGAAAGTTGGGGGCCCGCCAGAGCCTGTGGTCGGCCGGCAACGGCTCCACCTCAAATACATCCAGCGCCGCGCCGCCGATGGTGCCGTCATAGAGGGCATCGGCCAGATCGTCCAGCTTCACATTGACGCCTCGGCCAATGTTGATCAGGATGGCGGTATTCTTCATCTTGCCCAGTAGTGTCGCATTCATCAGACCTTCCGTTGCAGGCGTCTGTGGCGCCGTCATGATGACGAAGTCGGCGCGCCCGATCTGTTCAGCCAGAGCCTCCGGTCGATACAGTTCATGCACACCAGCGGGCGGCTCCGCTACACGCGGATCCATGCCGATGACGTGTACGCCGAAGTGCTCAAGGTGGCGGGCGGTTTCGCCGCCAATGCCGCCGACGCCGATGACCAGCGCCGTAGCCTCCGGCAGGAAGATCGTCGGCACCGCTGCTTCGGCACCCGGGGTCCAGACGCCGGCGACCTGTGCGGGCAGCAGATGTTGCAGGCCACGGGCGAAGGCCAGAACAAAAGCCATGATGTGCGTTGATATGTGGTCGTTGAAGATGCCCCGCTGATTGGTGACGATAACGTCGGAGGCAACCAGCTCGGGGAAGTAGAATCCGGGGCGGGGGCCGGCAGCCGGAGCCGCCAGCCATTGCAGTTGGGGCGCAGCGGCGAGCAGTTCGGCATCGAGGGTGCCAAAAGCGGCTCTGGCATCACCCAGGGCGGTCAGGGCGTGTTGTCGCGATTCGGCGAAAACGATGTCGACGTCGGGAACTTTGCTGGTGATGGTGTCGGCCCAGCGGCGATGGCCATCGGTGACCGGGGGCAGGAAGACGAACTTGTATGACATGGCAGAGTTCTCAGTCCGTGTGGGCAGTTGCTGGGGCGGCGAAACTTTGCGTTGGTCGAAAACATATGGGCGCCCGGTGGGTGTCTCAACCGAGTGATGAGGAGGCAAGGAACATGGCCAGGATACCGATTGCGCTGCAGCTGTACTCCGTGCGGGAAGACTGCGCGACCGATCTGGAAGGCACGATAAAAGCCGTTGCCGAGATGGGTTACGAGGGTGTCGAATTCGCCGGCTACCACGGCCGCAGTGCGGCGGAACTGAAGGATCTGTGTGCGAGCCTGAATCTTGGCATCGCCGGCTCACACGTGGGCTACGATACCGTTCGTGGCGAGGCCCTGGCAGAAACGATGGCCTTCAACAAGGCCATGGGCAATCGCTATCTGATCGTGCCGGCCCTGGCTGAGGAACACCGCAACTCACCCGCTGCCTGGCAGCAGACGACGGCGAGTTTCGCCCGAATCGCGCCAGATGTCGAGGCTGAGGGGCTGCGCCTGGGCTACCACAACCATCGTTGGGAGTTTGAGGCGCAGGACGGGCAGATCCCATGGGACATCTTCTGTTCCGGCACACCCGCGTCCGTCGTCACGCAACTCGACGTGGGGCACTGCATGCGCGGCGGCGGCGACCCGGTGGCCTACCTGGAGAGGTATGCCGGTCGCGCGCAACTGGTCCACGTGAAGGAGTATGATCCGGCGGACGAAACTACCGTCGTTGGCAAAGGCGTGGTCCCATGGGACAAAGTCTTTGCTGCGTGCGAGAGGGTAGGGGGCACGGAGTGGTACATCGTCGAACACGAGCGTTATGCAGATCCACCCATGGTCTGTGTCGAGCAATGCCTGAGGAACCTGCAGAGCATGTAGCGGCGTGATCAAGATCCTGAGCCGGCGAGTGGTTCAACGCCGCCGGGTCGAGTCGGCCCTGCGGGCCGGAGTCTGCTCAGGCTTCGCCTGCCAGGATGGGGTGCAGGGGGTGGTCCCAGGGACCACCGGCGGTCATCTCATCACCGGCGCCGGCAGCTTCCCTGCCACCGGTGAAGGTGACCGAGTCGGGGATGTAGATGATGGCGAAGGCTCGGCGCGGCTGTTCGGTGCCATTGGGACCGGCGAAGTGGAAGTTGCAGCCGTGGTGGAACGTGACACCGCCGGCTTCCATGTCCATGGCTACCGGGTCGGCGACATCATGGCCCTGGGCACGCATCTTGTCGGCAATGTTCTCGCCCTCGACACCGAGTTTGATCGCCTCCAGCAGGCCGAATTTGTGGGATCGGGGCACGAAGTGCAGGCAGCCGTTGGCGACGGTGACATTGTCGACGGCGATCCAGGCCGAAAACGAGCCAAGGGGATCCATCGGCCAGTAGGGTGCATCCTGGTGGCAGTTGGTCTCCTTGCTTGCCTGGCCAGCGGGCTTGACCATGGCGTGGTCGTGGTAGATCCGTACGTGCCGCGCCTTGCTCAGGCGCCGCCCCGTCTCGGCGAGTCTTTCCGAAAAGGCGATTTCCTTGGCCACAGGACTGTCGACCCACATGTTGACCATCTGATTGAACACACGTTCGTAGTCGTCCGAGGCGCGGCCGCCGCCCTCGGCACCCAGAATGCGATCGCGATGGGACCCAATCGCCTCGTCAATCGCGGCGCGCAGACGATCCATCTCAGCGGCTGAGAAGAACCCCTTGTACTGGATGTAGCCGTTCTCCTGGTAGAACTCGATATCGCTGTCAGTGACGGGAACCTGGTCCACGGATGTATCACTCCTGATCGGTAGCTGTTGCCATTGCGGAATTCTGTAGACCCCTGATATCGGTAAACAGCAGCCCCACTGTCAACTGTCTGCGGATGGCGTATCCCCTGTCCCACATGGGGGCAACGGCTATCTTAGGCAGCGATTCCACTGCCGACCATGAGGAGAGCCGTGACGGACGCCAGCAACCACCACAATCAGCGGCCCAGGCAGGAGCCGCTACGTCTCGGCTTCCTGGCCTCGGGAGGCGGCTCCAACATGCAGGCCATACTCGATGCCTGCAGCATCGGTCGATTGTTCGCTGAAGCCCGCGTCGTGGTCGGCAACAACTCCCGATCCGGAGCCCTCGAGCGGGCGCGCGACGCCGGCATTCCCTGCTACCATCTCAGCAGCCAGACGCACCCTGACGCGGCCGGCCTCGATGGCGCCATCTGTGACGCCCTGGTGACGCACGGCGTCGAGGTCGTCTGCCTGGCGGGATACATGAAGCTGCTGGGGCCGCGGACGTTGTCCACCTTCCGGGGCCACATCCTCAACATCCACCCGGGGCTGCTGCCGCGCCACGGCGGCCAGGGTTTCTACGGACGACGAGTCCATGAGGCCGTACTCGCCGCCGGCGACACCGAGAGCGGCGCAACGGTGCACGTCGTGGATGCGATTTACGACAACGGACCGGTGCTTGCGCAGGCACGGGTTCCGGTCAAGCCGGGTGACACGGCCGAGACGCTCGCCGCCCGTGTGCTGGTGCAGGAACACCGACTGTTCCCTGAAACCCTGCAGAAGATCGCCACGGGTGACATCGACCTGGAAAGACTCGTATGACAGACGTTCGCTTTGATCCGCTCATCTTCGGCAACGGTGCGCCCGTCGACACTGCCGGCTGGACACGTCGACGGGAGGAGATGCGCCATGCGATCATTCCCCACGAGTACGGTGGTATGCCGCCGATGCCGACGACGACGACGGCCGTGCTGCGCTGCGCCAGCTCGATTCGTGACATGCCGGCGGACTTCCACACCTACGACGTGCGCTGCGAAATCGGTGGGGGGGAGATCAGTTTTACACTGAATCTGTGGATTCCCCAGGGGCAGGGCGACAAGCCCGTCGTGCTGGACGGTGATGGTTGCTGGCGCTATTTCAACGACGATATCATCCGTCGCGTCGTGGCTCGCGGCAACATCGCCGCTTCCTTCGATCGCACGGCGCTGGCCGCTGACAACAAGGACAACTATCGGGATACGGGGCTGTACCGTCTGGTGCCCGACGCCGCCTTTGGGGCGCTGTCGGCATGGGCCTGGGGATATCACCGTTGCGTCGATGTGCTGGCCACAATCGATGGCGTATGTGCCGAACAGATCGCCATCACCGGCCACTCGCGAGGTGGCAAGGCGGTGCTGCTGGCGGGGGCGACGGATGAGCGCATCGCCCTGGTGAATCTGAATGACTCGGGCA
>CALFPI010000730.1 GCA_937919035.1 uncultured Gemmatimonadaceae bacterium | reverse complement strand
ACGACGGGCGCCTTTCGAGTTGCTCAAGTGGATCTCGCATCGGTACGGCTTCGGTACTTTCATCCATTTTGTCGAGGGCTATCTGTCGGTGGAGCAGATGGAGGTCTCCAAGCACACGGTGGAGAAACTCATCGCCCTGAACGAAGAGAGTGGCGCCGGTGTCTTTGTCGACACCATGGTCTCGCCCTCCTTCACCACCGCCCTGTTCCAGACCATTCAGTTGCCCGGGATCTCCGGTCTCGCCAACAACAGCGTGCTCTTTGAGTTCTGCGACGATCTGTCGGAGGAACTGGCGCAGATCACCAAGGGTTGTGAACTGGCGGGAAACCTGGGCTACAACACATGTGTCCTGCGTTCGACGGATCGACACTTCGGCTATCACCGGCGGCTGCATGTCTGGCTCACACGCTATGACGATGCCAACGCCAATCTCATGATCCTGCTGGCGTACATCATCATCGGTCACCCGGACTGGGCCGCGGCGGAGATGACCATCTTTGCCACCTTCCCCGCCGACAGCCTTGCCGACGAAGTTGAGGGCCTGCGTGAGCGCATCGCCACGGGGCGGCTGCCAATTTCACCCCACAATGTGCGTGCCCTGCCCGCCGATGACGTCGTTGCCATCGACGAACTGATGGCAGCACACTCTGCAGATGCCGATCTGATTCTGCGGGGCTACAACCTGGAGTTGATCGGCCATCAGGGCACCGAAGTGTTCACGCGCTACAAGGCAGCCAGCGACATCCTCTATGTAAACGCCAACGAGGATATCGTCATCTCATGAGTGAGGCCCCGAGCGAAACGCCGACGCAGGTCCCCTCCTGGGAGCGCCTGCAGGAACTGGTCGCCACTGGCAACGCCGAGGGCCTCCGCGACTGTCTGCAGGCCCTCGGTGCCACTGAAGTTGCCCATGCCGTCAGCAAACTGGCCACGGAGGAACGTACGGCCATGCTCGTGCTGCTCGAGCCAGCCGATGCGGCGGACGTCATTGTTGACGTGCCGGACTCGCAGGCCGTGGAACTGCTGGGCGAAATGGCCCCGGCGGAAGCGGCCGCCATCGTCGACGAATTGCGCAGCGACTACCAGGTTGACCTGCTCACGAGCCTCGATGAGGCGGGGTCGGCAGCGATTCTCGACGAGATGGACGGCGCCGAGGCGGCGGATGTACGCCAGCGCCTGTCGTACGAGAGTGACACCGCCGGCGGCCTCATGGTGACGGAATACCTCGCCTTCCCGGAGCACCTGACGGTGGCAGATGTTGTTGATGATATGCGCCGCCATGGCGAGGAGTATTCAGACTACAACGTGCAGTATACCTACGTGATCACAGATGTGGGACTGCTGGCGGGTGTGGTGCCGATGCGTTCGCTGCTGCTGGCGGGGCGCAGCCGCAGCCTCGGGCAACTGATGATCCGCGACCCGCTGCGCGTGACCACGGATGCCGCGATCGATGAACTGATCGAGTTCTTCGACAACCACGGTTTCCTTGGCGTTCCCGTAGTTGATGCCGAGGGACGCCTTGCAGGTGTCGTACATCGACGCGAGATCCAGGAGGCACAGGAACACCAGGTGGACCGCACCTTCCTGGAGTCGAGGGGCATCGTCGGCGGCGAGGAACTGCGCAGCATGTCCGTGGGCCTGCGCTCCCGTCGGCGTCTGTCCTGGCTGTCGGTGAACATCCTGCTCAACATCGCCGCTGCCAGTGTTATCGCCTTCTATCAGGACACCCTGGCCGCCGTCATCGCCCTGGCGGTGTTTCTGCCCATCATCTCCGACATGTCGGGCTGTTCCGGCAACCAGGCGGTTGCCGTCAGCATCCGTGAACTGACGCTGGGCCTGGTAAAGCCGGGCGAGTTGTTCCGGGTGCTCTACGGGGAACTGCGTGTGGGCCTGATCAATGGCCTGGTTCTGGGGATCCTGCTGGGAGCGGTGGCGGCGCTCTGGCAGGGCAACCTGTGGCTCGGCCTCGTCGTCGGTGTCGCCCTGACGCTCAATACCATCGTCGCTGTCAGCCTGGGAGGGCTCATTCCACTGGTACTGCGCCGCTTCGACAAGGATCCCGCCCTGGCCTCGGGCCCGATCCTGACGACGGTGACGGACATGTGCGGGTTTTTCCTCGTCCTCAGCCTCGCGAGCCTGGCGCTGTCAAAGCTGAGTTGACGGTACGGCCTGGCCAAACCTGACGTCGCCCGCCACGAGATTGCGTCGATCCAGTTCCCGCCGGATGCGCCGCGTCAGGTCTGCGGCAAAGGCGTTCTCGTACCGGGCGTCGAAGACGTAGGCCTTGACGATCAAGTGGGTGATGTGGGTCTGATCGAACTCATCCTTGACGTTGACCACCACCGGTTTGTTGAGGAAGGCCATCTTTGATGTGAGGGCCGCCTCACGGGCGATGCCCTCCACCTGGGCCAGATCGATCCTTCCAGGTAGAAACACATCAACCACGACCTGGCAGTCGAGGGCGCCCGCATTCGAGTTCGACACCATCGACGACAGCATGACCGAGTTGGGCACGGTCACGAGGGAATCGTCGGCCGTCACCAACTTGGTACTGCGCAGGCCGATGGAAACGACCTCACCATAGTGCCCACCCACAGCCACCCGATCACCCATCTGGTACGAACGGTCGAAGAGGACGACGATGCCACCGATCAGATCGTTCAGCAGATCCTTCGCCGCCAGACCGATCGCCAGAGCCATCGACCCGAGCATCGCGTACAGCGTCTTTTCATCTGTGATCAGGTTGCCGACAACGAAGTAGACCGTCGCCGCGTAGATGAGAATGCGGACGATTGGTTGCATCCGCTTGAACAGCAGGCGCTGGGACGGAAAACGCTCGGACAGCAGATCGAGCCCGATGCGCAGAACCGTGGCTGCCCCGTAGGCAGCGGCGATGAGTGCGACAACGAAGAGGATCGTGAAGGCATTCACGTCGATCGCCTGGTCGAGTATCTGGGCGTCCGCGATCTGGTTCAGAGGGGCATCATCCACGACAGTTCTCCACCGGCCTCGACGTCATCATAGCAGGTTGCGGCCCCTGAGCATCGCCCGCGTCGACTTCAGGGCCACCGCGTTGATGCGCAGGCGATCCCCCTCCAGTTCCCCCGCGAGGAAGTTGTTGTTCCACAGGATCTCGAGTTCCAGGCGCACATCGATCAGATTCCGATCGACAACTGTCGCCAGTTCGTCGGCCGACAGATCGCCGTGCTGCAGGATCGCCGCCAGAACGTAGGCCGCATCCAGCGACAGGTCGCGTACCAGGTCGAGTTCGAGCGGCTCGTGGGGCATGACGGTGTACATCTCGTCACCCGCCGGCTCGAGGGCCCGCAGCCAGTAGAACTGCGCCACTGTCGTATTGTCGATGCAGGTTTCGGCCAGTTCCTCAAAGAAGATCGCCGCCAGCGCCTCTTGCACGGCGGGCTCTTCAATGCGCTGGAAACGCCGGACGCGACGGCGCAGAGCCCGTCGCACCTGGGGACCGTCGGCGTACCGCAGGCGGTAGCCACTCAGATTGTGACGCTGCATGACCAATCGACGCAGTTCGGGTCCGGTATGTCGTCCGAGACTGACATCGAAGTGGAACAGACGATCGAAGGGCAACCACTTGCCCAGGTAGCTTCTGGCGTTCTCGTCGAGACAGAGGCCCCAGAGTACATGGTGATTTGTGCGGGCCACGAGCCACAACAACTGCCGGATGGCGTCGAGGCCACCGATGCGGCGCAGGTAAAGGTTGTGGCATCCCTCGAGGATGACGGCGCGACGGGGCTCGGCGAGCAAAGCGGCGGCGAGTCCGTCGATGTCGACGATGTCGACGACGCCCAGCAGCTGGCCCAGATAGAGGACGAGGGCCTCTTTGTCAGTGATCTTGGCCTCGATTGTGCCGCGAGTCACCCGAACCTTGTCCCCGAACAGACGGCGTTCAGCAACATTCAGCAGCGACGTCTTACCACCACCTCGGGGGCCATGCACGAGGAAGGAGGATGCCTGCCCCGCCTCCCAGCGCTCGATGGCCTGGTCGATCTGCGCCAGCTCGCCGTCAAAGCCAACCAGCAGCGTATCATCTTCCAGTGCCACGATGCGGAAATGCGTCAGGTAATCTTCCGGCAGACCGCGCTCCCAGGCTGATTCGAGACGGGCCTGCTCGGCCTGCTCCAGGGCTTCTGCTGCGGGTGGACGCACCAGACCAATCCACTCCAGGGCCGGGCTCAGCAGTTCGCGCGTGTCGCGATACGCCGTGACGAGGGTGAGCCACGCCTTCGGCACGACATGAACGACGGCATTGCGCCCGGTCTCGAAGTGGTTGCCGAACTGGCTCGCGATGCCGCGGGCCACGCGGGCCAGGTAGAACTCGATCCGGCCATAGCGATGCACATCCGACTCGATGAGTTCGACGCGGTTGATGTGGGCCACTTCCAGGTCCAACTGCGCCTGCTCCCAGGCAACACGCGCCGGCTCGTCCAGATCCCGGCAACGGTTGACGGCCCGACTCAGCACCGTCTGCAGTTGCGTCGTCGAGCCGGCGTCGACATCACCCCGCTCGACCATGTCGAAAGGGAAACCCATCGCCGACCGCACGCCCTCCAGGTTGTCGCGCAAGCCATCACCATAGACGCGCTCGAAACCGGCAAATGCAGCCCCCCAATGCCGCGACATGGCGGCAAAGTGGTGCTGTCCGATCTGCTGCGCCGGCACGCGACAGTAGCTCAGACGCCCCCGCCACTGCAGATCCCGGACATCGACGACGGTCCCGGTCACGTCGTCATAGACCCGCGCCGCCTCTTCGTATGCCACCTGCACCGCCTGCCGGGCGGCATCGAGCCGATGCGGGGCCAGCAGGTGTTGGCCGAGCTCGGTGAGCAGCTTTTCGACTTCGCTGCGCGTCGCCGGGACCTCCTGACGGGCCTGCGCCAGGTTGCGCCGGGCCGACAGGAGCCAGTTCTGCTGCACCTGGCGCACAGCGGCGGTCGTCCTTGTCAGTTGCTCATGCAGCTCAGACAGATCCTTCTGGGCCGCCCCGGCCAGGGCGCCACGAGTTGCGGCCAGCACCTGCTGGCGGCCCTCCTCCACCTCGGCGAATGGCACTTCGCCCGCGACGAGATCGATTCCGGCAAGTGTCCGCGAGATGCGGGCCAGCAGATCGGGGATCCGCAGCAGGCGCAGGGCACGCAGATCGATCTGCCACCAGCGGGACCCGGCAAAGGCGAGCAGGACGATCAGGTCGACGAGCATCAACGGATGAACGAGGCGTCGCAGCACCGTCGAACCGGGGCGGGACCCGTCGGTGGGCCCCGTCCGCAGACGGGCAAGGTATTCGAGGGCAAAGAAGGTCAGACTTCCGCGCTCGAACCAGAGCAGTTGCACGGCGAATTCCGGCTGCGGCCACCACCGTTGCAGGCCGTGAGCGACGGTGTTGAGCAGGATGAGGGCACACAGGAAACCCGACAGGAGGCGGCTGCCGAGGTCGCCCGGGGCGGCCACGACAAGAAGCTCGAAGAGGCGGTCACCGAGTCGTGATAGTTTCAGGTTCAGCGGACGCCTTCCACGCGGAGCGAGCTAGGTACAGTCTGGGTCGATACCAGTCCCGTGG
Source organism: uncultured Gemmatimonadaceae bacterium (assembly GCA_937919035.1). Lineage (GTDB taxonomy): Bacteria > Latescibacterota > UBA2968 > UBA8231 > UBA8231 > UBA8231. The sequence continues at coordinate 2,206 of CALFPI010000730.1, read as the reverse complement.
AAAGTACACTCGACGCAGATCCGGCGCTACGGTGCCGAACTCACGTAGCGCTGCAGGTCAACACCCCGTCGACGACCAGATTCTGGCCGCTGATGTAGGCCGCCTCGTCGGAGGCGAGAAACAGCGCCGCCTGAGCGATGTCTTCCGGTTTGCCGGACTGCAGCAGTCGCGGTTTCGTCGCGGCCGGCGTGGGCGTCTCACCATCCTGCGCCGTCGAGTCCGGGCCCTGCACAAAACCGGGCTCGAGGCGGCTCGTATTGGCGCCGAGTTGCGTGGCGATGGCGCCGGGACTGATCGCATTGAAACGGATGGTGTCGCTGGCGTACTCCACGGCCATCTGGCGGATCAGGCCGAACATTCCCGCCTTGGAGGCAGCATAGGCCGCCCAGTTGGGCCAGCCGAACATGCCCTGCACCGATGCGATGGTGACCACCGATCCACCCGTCGCCTGCATGTGTGGCACCACTTCATGACAGATGCGATACAGACTGCCCAGATTCACGTCGAGCACGCGCTGCCAGCGTTCGGGCTCCGTGCTGGTGACGGTGCCAGCAATGGCGACGCCGGCGCAGTGCACGACGATGTCGACACCACCGAAGTGATCCACCGTGCGGCGCACAAGTTCGGCGACGGAGGCATCACTGCTGACATCGGTTGCCACGAACAGGGCGCGCTCGTCCCCCTGCGCCAGGGCGAGGCCCGTCTCTGTATCTCTGTCGGCGATCACCACCGACGCGCCTTCGCGCAGGAAGATCTCGGTCGTCGCCCGGCCGATGCCGTTGGCTCCACCGGTGATGATGGCGGTCTTGCCTTGCAGCCTCATGGTATGGGTCCTTTCATGGTGGTGGTGGAAGTCGGCCCATACAATTGAATAGGTAACCGGAGACTCTGCAATGGACCAGATCGAAATCCAGGGCACGCAGTATCAACTGGCAACCCTCAGCCAGCGACTGCTGGCGCAGATCGTGGATGGTGCCGTCTACTTCGGCATTATGCTGATCACGGTCCTGCCTTTCGGCTTCAAGGGCGCCGTTGTGGGCGCCCTCATCGCCGGGCTCTACCTGCTGTTCCAGGATGGCCTTGCGGGGGGGCAGAGTTATGGCAAACGGTTGACGAAAACCGCCGTCATCGACGCCCGCACCGGGCAGTGGTGCAGCTTCTGGCAATCCTTCGTGCGCAATCTGCTGCTGAGCCTGCTGAACTTCATCGACTGGATCTTCATCTTCGGCGCCAAGCGCCAGCGTCTCGGGGATCTGGCGGCAAGTACGGTGGTCATCCAGATCGAAGGCGACGCTTGAAGCGGATGCGACCCGCGCCTAGGGCGCGAACTTCTGGATCCGGTGGTTGAACACATCTGCGACATAGATGTAACCCTCCGCATCCACGCAGACGCTGCCGGCAAAGTCCAACCCTTCCTGCCGCTGGAAGCCGTTGCCGAAACTGAACTGGCCCTCGCCATCACCGGCGCGCCCCCAATGGGTGACGTAGTGTCCATCCCTGTCGAGTACGATGATGCGGCTGCCGGCGGCGTCGAGCACGAACAGTCGCCCATCCGGCCCCCCCGCCAGTGACAGTGGATACCCAAGCAGGCCCACATCACGGCTGACCCACGGGCCCACACCGCGCGTCAGGAAGCTCGACCAGCGGGACTCCAGTCCGTCGGCGACCTGTCCCCAAAGAACTCGGCCGACCTCGGGCAGAGACACAGCCACACGCTGGCCGCGCTCCCCCGGGACGTGCCAGGCCCGGGTCTCGCCAACCCAGCTTTCCAGTTGACGCGAAGGGGTGATGGTGCCGCCTGTCTCGGCGGTGAAGGTCTGGTCCCCCGCTGTCAGGGCCAGCACCTCTCCCAGAGCCAGCAACGAACCATTGGTGACAATACGATCGGGTGTGTGTACAACCCACCATGCGTTGGGCTGTTCGGACCAGGCACGGATCGTGTTGCCCTGAACTTCGAAACCCAACCACGAAGGCGGCCGTGGCAGCAGAAAGAAGGGGGCGGATGCCGACATGGCCTGCGGTTCGAGGCCCGACCCGGGCGGCGGCACAAAGGACCAGCTCAGGCGAGCGTTCTGCGCCAGTGGATCGATGTCCAGACGATAGCTTGAATATGTGTCGCCGCCGGCCTGCAGGCCGATGTGCCAATCGGGCGAATTGACCAGGGCCTCGAGTCGCACGTCTCGCCACCTAGCGTCGATCCGAGTGC
>CALFPI010000729.1 GCA_937919035.1 uncultured Gemmatimonadaceae bacterium | reverse complement strand
ACCTCCCAGTCCTTGAAATGGACCGTGTCCACCAGACCACAAACCTCGACGGGCTCCGTGTCAGCCAGGTTCAGCAACACCTCGATGCGGTGCACGGCCATTTCCATCAGCGCCCCACCGATGCCGGGCTGGCGTTGCCAGGCATTGCCAAAGCCGCCGCCGCCGCTGTAATGCGAGCGTGTGCACACCGTTGGACCTATCACCCCCGCGGCAATTTGTCGCTTGGCCTCGATTACCTGCGGAAACAATCGGCGGCGATAGGCCACGCCCAGCGTGACACCTGCGGCACGACAGGCTTCGATCATGCGGCGGGCTTCGTGCCGATCTCGCGCCATGGGCTTTTCACACAGTACGTGTTTGCCAGCAGCCGCTGCCGCCAGGGTGTACGAGCAGTGCGTGTCCGATGGCGTCGATATGACAACGGCCTCGACACTGTCGTCGGCCAGTAGTTCTGCTGCCGAAGTGTAGTATGCGCAACCACCGAAGCGAGCGGCGAAAGCCTGCGCCTTGTCGGCATCGCGACGGCAGACGGCCACCAGGTCCAGTTTGTCAGAGTGGACCAGGCTTGGGGCAAAGGAATTGGCGGCGATGGAGCCGCAGCCGATGATGCCAAATCTCATAGTGGAATCTCCCAGTCCGGGTCGGTATGTTGACGACGAGAAGTCATAACTCGCCGAAAGGAATACGTATGCCCAACATTCTCGTGTTGCGACACTCCGCAGGCTATGAGCACAGCTACCTGCCGGATTGTGAAGTCGCCTTCAAACAGCTCGGCGCCACCCACGACTGGAATGTGGCAACCACCCATCACCTCGACAAAGTAACACCCGAGTCGCTGGCCAAGCTCGATCTGCTCGTCTTCGCCACCACGGGCAACCTCGATTTTTCCGCCGAGCAGAAGGCCGCCGTGATCGACTTCGTGCACAGTGGCAAGGCCTTTTTCGGCGTGCACAACGCCACCGATACCGGTTATGACTGGCCCGAGTACGGCGCCATGCTCGGCGGCTGGTTCAATGGCCATCCCTGGCATCAGCAAGTGGGCATCATCGTCGAAGACACCGGTCATCCCGCCACCCGTATGCTCGGTGCACGATTCGAGGTAACCGATGAAATCTACACATTCAAGAACTGGGATCGGCAAAAGACCCATGTGCTGATGCGGATCGACAATGACAGCGTTGATCTGGCAAAAGGCAACCGGGACGACCAGGATTACGCCATGGGCTGGTGCCACAACTTTGGCAGCGGCCGCGTCATCTACACCGGACTCGGGCACCCCGACGCACTGTGGCACGAAGACTGGTTCCGGCAGCACATCACCGGCTGTGTGAACTGGGCTCTGGGCAAGGACTGAAAGCCCGTCCCTAGGCGGGTACGACGTCGGCAAGGACTCGGGCCAGATCGCGAATGCTGTAGGGTTTGGGCAGCATGCCCTGGAAGCCATGTCGACGATAGTCGGCCAGGATGGGATCGCGCGAATAGCCGCTGGAGACGACCGCCGGTAGGTCCGGCGCCAGTCTCCGCAGGGCTGCCAGAGCCTGCACACCGCCCATGCCACCAGGAACAGTCAGATCCAGAATGGCTGCGGCGAAAGGTCGCTGCTCTTCCCGCGCCACGCGGCAGGCCTGCACGGCATCCTGGCCGCTTGCCGTCACCTGCGCCTCGTAGCCCAGTTTTTCCAGTGCTTTGGTCAGCAATTGCAGGACCGCCGGTTCGTCATCCATGACGAGGATGCGCCCTCGCCCTCTGGGCAGGGGCCGATCGGTGGCCGTCGCCTCGGTCGGTGCTGTGCCGGCCACAGGCAGGGTGATTGCGAAGGTTGTTCCCTGACCCGGGAACGACTCCACCTCGAGGTGTCCCTCGTGCTGACCAACGATGGCGTAGACAGTTGCCAGGCCAAGCCCACTGCCGGTCTCCTTCGTGGTGAAGTAGGGCTCGAAGATGCGCTCGCGGATGCTCTCATCGATGCCGGGTCCCTGATCCCGGATCCGCAGAATGACGTGAGCCGCAAGAGATACGGACCCCACCCTTTCTGCAGCCGCAACATTGCGTGCTTCAATCGACACCAGTCCGCCGTCAGGCATCGCCTGATCGGCATTGATAACCAGATTTTGCACGACTTGACCCAGCTGAATCGGGTCGGCATGGACGGGCCAGAGGTCGTCGGGGAGGTCGTACTGACAGCGCACATTGGAGCCACGCAGGGCAAAATCCGCGGCCTCACGCACGAGCTCGGCAATGGCCACCGAACGCCGCGCCGGCACACCACCGCGGGCAAAGGTGAGCAATTGCCCGGTCAGCCTTCCCGCCCGCTGCGCCGCCGCTTCGGCGGAGGCCAGCAATGGCCCCAGATGCTCCGTATCCAGTTGCACCTCAGAACGAGCCAGCGACAAGTTGCCGGTGATGCCGGTCAGGATGTTGTTGAAGTCGTGGGCGATACCACCCGCCAGAATTCCCAGTGATTCAAGCCGGGCCGCACGTTCCCGTTCCCGTGCCGACTGACGCTCCGTCGTGACATCCTGAAACACGAGTACGGCCCCGACCAGACGGCCCTCCTCATCACGGATCGGTGCGGCGCTGTCGGCTAGCAGGCGCTCGCTGCCGTTACGAGCGATGAGCAGGGTATCCGTTGTCGGGCTGACAACCTGCCCCTCGCGCACGACACTAGCCACCGGATTCTCCCGTGCTTGGCGCGTGTCTGCGTCGAAAGTGGCGAAGATGTCAGCCAGGGGCAGACCGCTGGCCTCAACCTGTGACCATCCGGTGATCTGCTCGGCCGCCTCGTTGACCAGTTGCACGCGACCTGCCCCATCGGTGGCAATGACACCATCGCCGATACTGCGCAGAGTCACAGCCAGGTATTGGCGCTGTCGCGCCAGGTCCCGCAGATCTTCCGTCCGCTGAAAACCTTCCGACAGCGCTTCGGCCAGTTCCTCGACACAGGCCACGTCCTGCTCGGCAAAGGCATGCGGCCGCGTGCTGTTGATGGCGATGGTGCCATGCGAGAACGGGACGTCGAGGACGCAGCGTACTGCCGGGCCGTAGCCCTGGCGAAGCGCCTGGAGTTCATGGTACGGGTCGTCGCTCTCCAGATCCGGGCGATAGGTGGGGCTGCTGGATCGCCACCAGGTGACGACGGTGCTGAACTGGACTTCGGGCGTCGCCCCCAGCTTGCGCCCGGGTCGGTGCAGATCGCTGTAGGCACGCACGGGTGACAGCTGCTGGGGGTCAACGAGGTTGATCCCGAAGTGGTCGAACACAACCCCCATGTCGCGCAGGCTGCGGCGCGCCAGATCGAGGAGGTTGTCGATGTCCTGCCCGGTCCGCATTCTCCAGACTTCCTCCCGCAGACACTGCAATGCGGCCCGACGGTGCTCGCCTCTCTTGCGATCGGTCACGTCGCGGGCGACGGCGCACCCCACCTCGCGGTTGGCGTACGTGATCCGGCTGATCCGCACCTCGACGTCCACCAGGGCACCATCACGTCGTCGGTACTGGCGCTCGCCGATCAAGTGCTCTCCCGTCTCGAGCACAAGCCGGGCGTTGGCCTCGACGCTGTCCCGATCATGGGCGATGATGTCGAATGTCGATCGACCTGTCAGCTCACCGGCGGCATACCCGAGCAAGCGATCACAGGCCGGGTTGGTCTCGAGAATTTCGTGCGTCTGCAGATCGACAATGATGACGGCGTCGGCGATCTGACGGACGGTGGCACGGTAGCGCTCTTCGCTACGGCGCAGAGCCTCGAGACTGGCAATACGCTCGAAACCCTCGCTCAACACTTGTGCCATGTCCGACAGGATCTCGAGATCCCCTTCGGTGAAGGCGTTGGGGCTCACACTGTTGACGGCGAGGGTGCCGCGGGAAAAGGGTACATCGACGACACAACAGACGGGCCGTCCGAAGAGATGGCGAATGTTCGCCGCCTCACCGTACTCGTCCACCTGAGAAAAATCAGGCCGATAGGCAAGCTTGCCGCGGCGCCAGATATCCAGAACGACCTCAACACCGGACTCGGGATGCGCTTCCTGCCAGTGCCCCTCGGCCAGCATGTTGTGGGAACGCACCGAGCCTTCCTCAGGGTCGATGATGTTGACGCCACAGTCGTTGAGGGGGATGCCGAGCCGACGCAGACCATCACGCACCGCCACCAGGATGTGTTCCAGATCGTCTGCGGCTCGCATGTTGAGGACCTCTTCACGCAATCGCTGGGCCAGTTGCAGGCGATGCCCCTCCATGACGCGGTCCGTGACGTCCTCGCGCAACAGAACGGCCCCTGCCACGGCGCCATCCCGCAGGACGCAGCGAGCCTGGACCCGTGTGTGCAGCGGCCGCCCCGAAGGCTCCTGCGTCGTTTCCAGCATGTCGCTGTCCTGGCCGTCGGCAAGGAGCTTGTCGATGAATGTCTGGAACCTCTGCCGGTCTGCAACGGGCAGGACAAATTCGGTCACATGGTGGCCGATGCGCTCCCCCTTGTGCAGCACCCGCCCGCGACCCAGGGCGTATTCGGTGAAGGCCCGGTTGAAGTCAACGATGATACCCCGAGTGTCGATCAGGGTCGCCGGCACGAGGATCGCGTCGAAGGCGTCGTGATAGTTCAGCGGCACTGTCATGTCAGACCGGATGCACCTGCGGCCACTGCAATTCGACACCACGCGACGACAGAACGGCCTGGAATGCCTCGGTGGCCGCTGTGGATTCGTACACACCCGCCGGTGACCGGTCCTGTTGCAGGCAGTACGCCGCCAGTTCGCCTGCAGCCTCGCCGATATTCCACTCCACCGGGTGCAGGCGGTAGCAGCCATTGGTGATATGAGTCACCCCCAGATTTTTGCACGCCGGCAGCAGGTTGATGACACGCTCAGGGATCAGCGCCCCAAGCGGGATCTGGAAGGGCAGCGAGCTGATATCGATGTAATTGTCCCCACCGGTGCTGGGATGCAGATCGATGCGGTAGCTGCCAATGCCAACGCTGTCAGTGAAGAGCGCGGCCCGATCACTGCCGTGGGCGTCGAGGCCGATATGTTGTTCCGTCACCGTGAAGCGGGCGCGAATACGGCGCGACTCGCGGATGTACGGATACTTGGCCAGTCCATCCTCGGTGCCGGTGAGATCCGGACGCAGGTAGAGGCCGGGGTACCCCGTGCCGCCGTCGGCCCGGGGTGCTTCCGTCTGCATCCAGTAGAACAGACTCAGGCTCTGCTGACGTGCCGCCTGCAGATGCTGCGCCGCTTCTTCTTCCCCTGCGTCGATGATGTCACCCTCGACGTAATCGTTCTGTGGCCAGTTGACCAGCGTCGCCTCATGGGGCATCACTCCCGGTGCAAAGTGCTCGCGGCAGATCAGGCGGCGATAGAGCCACAGACCCTTTGACGGATTGTCCGGCGCTTCTTCGGGAAACAGCACGCGTGGCATGGGTTGCAGGGTGATCGGATGGGTGTAGACCCAGCTGAGCATCTTCCCCGGCCAGGCCGGCGTCAGCGCTGGTACGTAATCGCGCCAGAAATCGTACTGCGCCGGCTTGTCGATCACGTGGGCCCCCGTGCGATCGCCTTCAGGGTCCCAGGCCATGGGGAAACACCAGGTGAAGGACTGGACGTTGTGTGGTTGCGCCGGTCCATCGACGGCATGGGGCTCGCCCGTATCGGCACGCGACTCGGCACCCGTGACGTATTCGACCCCGGCCAGGGGCAAGAGCTCGCCAAGTTCCGTGGCATCCAGCACATAGTCGGCGGCAATGGTCTGTTCGACGCCGGTGTGCATATGGCGAAATGTTACCGCCCGCACGTGGTCTGCCTCGGTGGCTGCGGCGATGGGCCGCCGACGCGTCAGCACCTGCAGGCGACCACTGGCCACGTGGGGCGCCAGCATGGCGCGCATCGTCGTTTCGTAGACCGCGGGCTCGGCACACAGCCGTGAGACACTGCCGCCCCCTGGATTCAACTGTGGATTGGCGCGCGCTGCCGGCGTCAGCGGATAGTGTTGCCGGTAGTAGTCACGCACGCCATTACGGAAGCGCCGATAGCGAGCCGTTGCACCAAAGGATTCGATCCAGCGACTCTCGTCCGGAGGCACCGCCTGGGACGTGAGTTGGCCACCAAGCCAATCGGTTTCCTCTGTCAGGATCACACGGCATCCGGCCTCGGCCGCAGCCAGAGCGGCGGCGACGCCGCCCGTGCCACCGCCGGCAACGAGGATCTCGCAGGATAATTCTTTCACGTGGCGCACGGCTCCGGATGCTGGTGGTGGGTGGTCCACGAGAAGACGGGCCGATAGTCGAAATCCTGGGCCGCCCGGTCGCAGCTCAGTGGCGACCGGCGACCTGAGCCGTCGGCGCGCAATTCTGTCGCCGGGCAGTGCCTGGACAACAGCTCGCCGACTGGCATATCAATGACGATCTCGGGGCCGGTAATATTGTAGATACCGTGAAGCTCCCCCGTACTTTCCAGGGCAAGACGGCATGCCGTGGCCGCGTCACGCGTGTCCGTACGCGTCCATAGCAACCCCGCGTCGATACCGGGGTCCTGTTGCATCGCCGCGATCTGCGGCGGCATTTCCGCAGGCGTGCGCACCCCCATGAAGCGGAAGCTGGCGATCTGCAGGCCGAAACGATCGTGGAAGTAGGTCGCCGCCTGTTCGCCGGCAATCTTTGATGCCGCGTAGCTGTTAAGTGGACGCACGGGGTGATTCTCATCAACCGGTGCGTACTCGGGAGCCCGACCAAAGAATCCATACACCTGGGCCGACGAAGCGGACACAACCCTGCTGATGCCAAGGTCGGCGCACGCCTGGAAAACGTTGTACGTTGCGCTCACATTGTCACCATAGGTGCGCGTGTCCGGCACGATCCCGGCATTGGCCCAGGCTCCGATGTGCGCCACGGCTTCGGCACCGGCGAAGGCGCCATAGACCTGACCCGCATCGGTGAGATCCACCTGCAGGTGGCGCGCGCCCGGCACGATGTCAATGCCGGTCACTTCGTGGCCTGCCTGGCACAAGTCCCGCACGACATAACGCCCGATGCGGCCCGCGCAGCCGGTAACAATGATCTTCATATCGCTGATTGTAGGCCGGTGAACGGGCGTTCACAAGATTGAGGATGGAGATATGATGCGGCGATGGAGTCGAATTGTGACAGCGGCACTGGTCTTGACAGTGGTCTTTGCTGCCCATGGACAGACGGCGGCGACCCCGGGGGCAACCTGGGATCGTCGCTATGACCAGCAGATGTATGTCTATGGCAAGGAGCCGGTGGACTTCCTCCGGCAGATGCTGCCACAACTCCGTGTGGGGCGAGCCCTGGTGTTGGCCGCCGGCGAGGGCCGCAATGCCGTGTTTCTCGCGCGGCAGGGCTTTGACGTGACCGCCGTGGACGCTTCGGCAAAGGGCCTGGAAAAGTGTCTGGCGTTGGCGTCGGAATATGATGTCACGGTGCACACCGTTGTCGCCGATCTCGACACTTTTGACCTCGGTACGGAGCGCTGGGATGTGATCACCGAGTTCTACTACCATGATCCGGCGCTGTTTGAGCGCGCCATGCGTGGCCTGAAGCCCGGGGGGCACTTCATACTGCAGCACTTTTGCCTCGATCAGCTGACAACCAACCGCTTTGGCCCGCGGAACCCGGCCTGGCTCGTAGCGCCCAATCAGTTGCCCCGGGCCTTCAACGCCTGGCGCATCCGCCACTACGAAGACACGATCGTGGAACTGGATGAGGGCATGCACCAGGGCCCGGGTGCCGTCGTGCGTCTGCTGGTGGAGAAGACGGCCGTGAATCCGAGGAGG
>CALFPI010000728.1 GCA_937919035.1 uncultured Gemmatimonadaceae bacterium | reverse complement strand
CGGTGCCTCTTTTGAGCAGTTGCGGGAGTACTGCGTCGAAGTAGGCAAGCTCGAGGGCGAAGTTTTCAATGGTGGGATCGAGCGCTTTGAGCACCTCTCACGTGAGCAGCGCAGCATAGAGGAGATGCGTGTCGAGATGAACGGCACTGTCGAACGGGCTGCCAACGGCTACTTGGAGCGCTATCTGTCGGTCATTCAGTTTGTCGCAAACTCGGTGGTCCTGCTGGGACTTCTCGGGACCGTGAACGGTATGATCGGCGCCTTTGAAGGCATTGCCGAAAAGGGTCTCGGTGAACCGACGATCGTCGCTGCCGGTATCTCGGAAGCGCTGATTACGACGGTGACGGGTCTGGTGATCGCCGTTCCGTCCCTCGCAGTCTTCACATACTTCAATGGACGTGCCGAAGCACGGAGCACGCAGTTTGAACCCTATGGCCACGGTTTCGTTGACGCGCTCCTGCGTCGCTGGTCGAGCACCAAAGCCGCCTGATCGGATTCCCTTCCCATCATCTCAAGGAGATTCTGACAGATGGCACTTAAGCGGGAAAAGAAAATAGACGACCGGCCAGACCTGACGCCGATGATCGACGTCGTGTTCCAGTTGCTCATCTTCTTCATGGTGACAGCTGTGTTCGCGGTCACGCCGGGACTCGATATCAAGTTGCCAGAGGCCGAAGAGGCGCAGGCCCCAGAGAAAGAGAACCTGTTCATCGTGGTGGATCAGGACGGCAATATGAAGTTGAACCATCAGTCCGTCACCTTCGCAAACCTGAAGGACAAGCTGCAGGAAAAGCGGACGCTGCTAGACAACACGACGATGATCATCATCCAGGGCGACGAACGAGCCACGCATGGCCAGATCGTGCAGATCATGGACATCGCCCGGCAGGTCGGAGTTGTCGATCAGATCATCGCCACCGAGCCGAACCGCGGTAAGTAGTTCCACCGCATTCCGACTCATCGGGACAGGGTAACAGACCGTGGAAGAACGAAAAAAAGTACTCTACGGCTCCATAGGAGCCGCGGCCTTCGCCCATATCGTCATTGTCGGGTTCTTCTCGATGAGGGCGGCACTGCTGCTCAATGGCGTCTTTGCTGTGGTGTTGCTTGTCGTGCTGTGGAAGGCTACAACAGGTCGCCGTCTGCAGTTGTTCGTGGCGCTGGGTCTGGCAGTCATACTCGAGGCTGTTGCTTGGGGCGTGGTCTACTACCAGCAACTTGGGGCCACCCACGAGGAACAGAAGCTGGTGCGTTTCCAGGCGCCGCCGCCGATTCTTGAGAAGAACTTTGATCTCGCGAAGAAGCCGGAGATCTCCGAGGTGCAGATGGAGATGCTGGCTTCGCTGGCACCTCCAGACCTGCCATCAGATATCAACGCCATCGTCGATGTCAGCGCCATTGGTTCCGATCTTCTCGGGGCGGTACTTCCGGGCAGCCAGGCACTCGGCACTTTCTCCGGCGCCAAGGCGGAAGAACTGGATTTCGACGAAGTCGAAATGATCGAGTTGACCGAGACGGGGGCACCTGTGCAGGAGGCTCTGAGCCTCAAGCAAGAGTTGCTCAACGTGCAGGATCTCGATTTCGGGCGCTATCAGGCGATCCTGATCCAAGATCCGGATAACAAGCGCGCGATCCGTGGGTTTTTCAACATGAGCGTTATTGACTACGACCTGGCCGACAAGAATGTTGACCGATTCCCCACGGCCGTGGAAGAGTTGATGCGTTACATGCGGGATCATACGCAGATCAACGCCCGCATCGAGGGCACGACGTTGCGACTCAGCGACGCGAGCATATTCAAGCAGCCCTTCCTCTACATGACAGGCAACTCGGCGATATTCCAGTTCTCCGATACGGAGAAGGACAACCTCGGTGAGTACCTGAAGGAGGGTGGTTTCCTCTACGCTGAGGAAATCCGTAAGGCTGACGCCGAGGGCAGCCTTGCCGGCACGAATGCAGGCGTCGAGGGCACGATTTTCGATCGTCAGTTCAAGGATCTCATGAGAGATCAGAAGGTCCTGGGAACTGATGGCTCCCGCTGGCAACGAGTGAATAAAGACCACCCGCTGTACTACAGCTTCTATGATTTCGCAGACGGGCCGCCAAAGGGCGGAGCACCAGGTGGCAATGTCTTCGATCTTGAGATGCTGGAGATTCGCGGTCGAGTTGCGGTGGTGTTCTCCGATCTCAACATCAGTTGGTACTGGGGAGATCCTCAGGCTGATGCTCGGGAGCGCGGCCTGCAGTTCGGCGTGAACCTTGTCGTGTTTGCGCTGACCCAACCGGGCGGCATTGCGAACGTGGGACAGTACAGCCAGTAGATCGAGCCATCGTTTAGCCTGAAACAAGCCTGTTCCCTACGTGGGGAACGGGCTTGTTTTGTTTTTATAGAGTCGCCGACGCAGTACGTCAGGGAACTGTGGATCCCTGGACGAGAATGTGATCTCCGGAAATGAGTGTCCACGTATCGAAGCCCCCCCCTGGCCATGCCACGGTTACCTCGGCCGTGTCGTACGGGCCCAGACCGACATGCACTTGGGGTGGGCGACCGGCCAGATAACTGCCCCCCCCCTGCACCTGTCGATAGAGGGTCACATCCGGGCGTCTGATGATGAGTTGCGCTCCAAGTCCATGGCGATTACCCGAAGCAGCAGCACGTAGTCTCAAGCTCAGCCACCTGTTACCGAGAGTATCGTTGCGCAGCAGTCGTGGTCGTGCTCCGGAAGAGGTGATGAGCAGGTCCTCGTCACCGTCGTTGTCGTAGTCACCCGGCACGAGGGCTCGAGAGACCATCGGCTCTGACCAGGCTTCACCAAGTGAGCTCGACACATCCTGAAAGATGCCCCCATCATTGAGAAAGAGTTGGTCGGGTTGCTCGTACGATGCTGCTGCGTCTGCGATGGTGGCATGGTCAAGGACATGCCCGTTGACCACTGCCAGGTCTAGATCGCCATCGCCATCGGCATCGACGAAGGCTGCACCAAATCCCAGAGGCTGAAAACTGGCCTGGGCCAGATGTGCGGGGATTGTTCCATCTGAGTAGGTCAGGCCAATGCCGCTGTGCCGGTAGAGCGTGTTGGTTTCCCGGGAGAAATTGGCCACCACCAGTTCTGGCCAACCGTCACCATCGACATCGCCAAAATCGGCTCCCATTCCTGCTTCGGCGCGTCCATGTCGGTTGAAGTGAACACCCGCCTGCAGGCCAATTTCCTCCAGACGGATGCTTGCTCCCGGAGGCGTGTCATTGCGATACAGCAGATTGGCCGTGCCGTCGTTGGCAACAAACAGGTCGGTATCGCCGTCGCGGTCGACGTCTTGCAGGGCCAGACCCAACCCACGACCATGACCCGTAAATCCCGCCGCAGATGTGATGTCCACAAGAAGGGGGCGCTCGATTGTGCTGTCATTGCGATACAGTATGTCCGCTGTGAGCTCATACCGAGCCGGGTCACAGTATGTCCGAATGGCACCAATGCGGCAGTCCGCGTTCTCGTCGAGGTCGAACGGCACATAGTTGATCACTGCCAGATCCAGATCACCATCCAGGTCAGCATCAAAGAAGGCAGTTGCTGTACTCCAACGTCGATCCGCAACGCCGACATTCACGGCTCTGTCGACGAAACGACCATCCGCCTGTAGCAGAAGGGCGTTGGCGCCAACATTGGTTATGAAAATGTCGAGGTCACCGTCGGCGTCGACATCGGCACCGGTGGCAGCCATGCCGTACCCCGGTTCACCTGACTCGGTGGCGACTGTCACATCTTCAAAACGGACGGCACCCGTGAGCCCGCCGGTGTTGTGCCACAACTCGTTGCGCCCTGCAGGCGAAGGCGTCGCTAAAAGATTACCACCGTTGACGAGATACAGATCCAGCCAACCATCGGCATCGTAATCGAGCCAGGAGGCGCCGGCGCCGAAAGTCTCAGGATAGTGGTAGTCACCCCTGGCACCATGGACGTGGACGAATGTCAGGCCCACCTCCTGCGCAACATCGTGGAAGACGGGAAGGGAAGCCGATCCTGTGCGGGCTGGTTCTACGCAGCCCCCGAGGAAGAACATGAGGGCGAGAAGGGGTGCGAACAGGTCTGGGTCCCCTGCGAGCTACCCGCCCCCCGCTGAAACAGGGGACGGGCGGCAGTTGGGTGCATAATCGAGGTATGGGCGTGCGACAAAGATACGCAACCAGCCCCACGAGTCACTCGAGGTAGGACTATCGCGTTCGCTTCAGGTCGGCCCACGAAGAGGCAGCGATCTGTGTTGCACTCTCGTCATTGGCCTGAAGCGTCCCAGCGACTGTGCCCGGTGTGCCCAGTTCTTCGGCCCCAGCATCCCAACCGGCAGACTCGAGGGCAGATGACCAGGCGTCTGACGAGCCGCCGACCATGTCAGGAGACACGCGCACCATGGCAGATTTGATGTCGCCCCCGGAACCTGCCAATGGGGCACCACTGCCATCGTCGGCTTCATCAATCAGTCTGCCAGAGGATGGATCAGCGTCATAGAGCCGTAAGCGGAGGCGTGAATTGGGCAACGATACGGCGGCATCGACCAGATCCGGCGTCGACGAGAGGTTCGAACGGGCATCATCGGCGTCGTAATTGGCAATCAGAAAAACGCCACCAGGCTGCAGGACGGCACTTGTAATTAGCACCATCACCTCCTCCTCGTCGCCGTCCCCACGAGTGATCGTCCAGCCAGACAAGTCAACGGGGGCGGTGCTGCGATTGTAGAGTTCGATCCACTCATCGGCGCTTGAGGCATTGCTGCCCGACCACATGAGTTCAATGTGCTAGCCCCTTAGCCCCCACGTGGACTCTCAGTGTATTCTGTGCCTATTTGTGCAGGTAGTTGTGGA
>CALFPI010000727.1 GCA_937919035.1 uncultured Gemmatimonadaceae bacterium | reverse complement strand
CCCGTACCGATCTGGATGCCGAGGCGGGTCAGGATCATGCGCTGGATTTGCCCGACCAGAAAGAAGAACCAGATGCTGAAGGCGACATTCAGCGGCATCATGTAGGCCAGTCCCAGGACCGGAAAATTCAGTCGGAAGGGCACGGCGGGCACCCCCTGCATGATAGCCACGTTGCCCACGAGGGGGATCTTCTGGAAGGCATCCGTGTAGTTCCCCATGGAGTTCCACGTGTGCAGCAGCAGCGGGATGGCAAAACCAAGCCACATGATCTTGTTGCTGAACAGCTTGCCGATTACGGTCTGCTCGCCGTCCTCATCCTCCACCATGGCCAGGGGCAGCCGCGTCAGGGGAAATACGAGACGTTCATTTTCCACCCACTGGCCGCGCAGCAGTACACCGAGGCAGAACAGGACCCCGTAGAACACCAGGATGAACGTCATCCACGTCGCCAGCGGCGTGGCCCACGCCTCCCAGGGTATGTTCATGCCTGCAGGCAGGCCTTCGTAGAACAGGCGTACCGCCTGCGTGTCCGTCGGTGTCAGCCAGCGGCTCAGGTTCGGGATGAACAGGGCATCCCAGTTGTTCTCCGGTGTCGCATAGTGGAGAGCGCCACTGATGACGGAGAGAAACGTGCCGGTAAAACCGGTCGTGACCACCACCGAACCGACGAGCATCATCACGTACACCGTAATCAGCTCGTCGCGACGAAAGGCGAAGCGGCGTGACAACTGGCGCAGGATGGGTTGCGCCACGGCGGCCAGAAAAAACAGCAGGAATACGGCGATGATCGGGATGGCGTTGCTCGTCAGCTGCGACCCCTTGACGACGAGCACCGCCCACGGACTGATCACACTGATCATCGCCACGAGCAGGGCGCCCGTCAGGGTGGCGCGGAAGGTGACACCACCGATCAAAGAATTTGCCTTGTTCATGGGTGTGTCGTTGCCAGTTGCTGATCGATAGCCACACCTGCCTCCGTGGTGGTGAAATAGATGTCGCAGACTTTGGCCATCCGCGGGCAGGCCCTAGGCCTGCACGGAGACGAAGCTTGTCATACCGGCGCGGCCAAAGGTGTTGACGGTTCGGGCCTCCAGGCGGTGTTCCCCCGGCGACAGCGACCAGGTGAAGCTCGCGGCACGCGGCTCCCAGGCGCCACCGTCGAGGCGGACCTCGAAGCGCTCGAGATTGGCACAGACACCCTCCAGATCGACGCGCAGGTTACCCTCCGCCGCCTGCAGATGGATACACACGCGGTCCACGTCCCACTCAAAGTCGCCGAGTCGATCCGAGTGGCGACTGTACCAGGGCAGGGGCACGGTCCGTGCGTCTTCCCAGAACAGGTAGCCATCAAAGTGGTAGGCACCCAGGCCGTTCTCCGGCTCTCCGGGACCCGGCGTTGCCGGCTCATCGTTGCGCGGATTCATCATGAAGCGCTCCCACAGATGGATCCGCTGCGGCACGGTGTGTCCCGTCGCCGCCGGCGGTGCGGGGGGGCTCATGACAACGCCATCGAGATCCTCGTCGACCCAGGCGCTGTGCGCCTCGCGGGCGCTGAGAGGCACGCCATCCCGTTCAAAGTGGTAGGTGTATTTGGTGGCGTCATTGTTGTCCCCGCCCGTGTCCATCGTCACCCACTTGCCGAAGTCGTTGGACCAGACTTCGCTGACGCAGTGGGCGCGGATGACGAGGGTGCGCGCCGTGAACCCCAGGGCGGCACAACACTGGGTGAAGACGGTGGCGTAGTGTGTACACATGCCGAGGGACAGCTTCTGCCCTGCCAGTTCGAGGATCAGCAGTGCGTCCCATGGTGGACAGTACTGGAGTTCACCCAGGTTCCAGCCATCCTCCCATTGCTCGCGCACCCACTGGCTGAGGCGCACCATCGCCTCAAACTCGGTCTTCGCCGGGCCGACGACCTGATCCAGCTTCCAGCGCTCGCGCAGAATCCGACCCCGCTCATCGGCTGCCTGCAGGTGCGAAAACCGGTAGGAGCCGTAGACCAGCGCCCGGTTGTCGGCAGCCACGACACGGGCGGCGACGGCGGCAGTGGCCTCGATGTCGGCAGACAGGCGAACACCTGTCAGCAATGGCGACACCGCTGGATCCGGCGTCGCCAGCAACAGCCGCCACTGCAGGAAACGCACATCCGGCAGGGCCCCCGTACCCGCCGCCGGCAACGGCGCCCAGGCGCTCCAGCTCTGTGGCGTGTACGCCGGTGTGGATCCGGCGCGCCACTGCAGGTTGGCCGATGCGCCCCGGGGAAGTTCGGCATCCAACGCCACCTGCACGTTGCGGGCGTGACCACCACGAGCCACACCCACCCCAGCAACATCCAGCAGATCCACAACCGTCGACGTCACCTCCCCGGCGGGCGCGTGCTGCTCGAGCCACAGCCGCACGAGGTATTCACCGTCGGCCCGATCGTTGTCACCCATTTCCTCTGAGCGCCAGGTCTGGCCGCCATCGTCGCTGACTGCACTGCGATCCGGCAAGCGGCTCTCTTCGATCAGCAGCATCCAGCGGGCGTCGCCGAGGGCCCGGAAGAGAATCTCGTTGGCCCCCTGCCACAGCCAGGCGGGCTCGATGTCGATGGCGTGCCAGGCGTCTTCCCAGTACTCACGTTGCGCCTGCCAGGTGACGGTGGTCTCGTGCCCATTTACCGTCACCGCCAGTTGGCCCCCCTCCGTAACACATCGCAGGTAGACGCTGAGCCGGGCCTTCTCTGCCGTGACGGGCCCATCGATGTGCAGCCTCTTGCGCGCCTGGCGCAGACCAGCAAGCCACTCCCCGTTGCGTGTGGTGCAGCGCCCCGATTCATCGGCGATGGTGACGCCCCGACGCAGGCCCAGGCCGCCCTGATGGTAGACGACATTGCGCCTTGTGCAGTCGTTCAGGGCCGGGCCCTGCCAGTTACGCTCGATGGTTGCCGCTGTCATGGTGCTTTCTCCTGTTAGCGCACGAGACGGCGGAAGGATTCTTCCACCAGTTCGCACTCGATCAGATCATCCAGGCAGTCGCGCTGCAGGCCATCTGCGATCACGGAAAAACTGGCCCGTACCGCCGCTTCGGTTCGATCCAGCGCATCGGTGTCGTCGTGGGCGGCGTTGAAGAAAAAGCCCCCTGCGAGGATGACGCCGTGACGGGCGTTCTCCTGGACAAACAGCGTCGCCACCTTCGCCGCCTGCTCTGCGGCTACGTCGAACTGAATACGCGGGTGCGCCGCAACGCCGACACACCGCGCCGGGCAGCCACTGGCTGCGGCGGCGGCATCGATGCGGGCGCGGAAGGCTGCGCCAATACGCTCGAACAGGGCCGGGGCATCGATGCGTTCCAACTCTCCAATCGTCGCCAGCGAAGCGGCAATGCCAACATTGTCATCCCAGTAGGCACTGGATATGAACATTCGCTCCGTGGGCTGCATCACAGATCGGCGGCCCACAACAGCGGCCATGGGATAGCCATTCGACATGGCCTTGGCAAACACCGTCAGATCCGGCGTTACGCCCGCAACTTCCTGCACGCCTCCCAGGGCAATGCGCCAGCCGCAGGAGACCTCATCAAAGATCAGCACCACGCCGTATCTGTCGGCCAGATCGCGCACCCCCTGCAGATACCCTGCGGGCGGCAGCTCGGTGCGCATGGGTTCCATGATGATCGCCGCCACATCGCCATCATTGGCCCGCAGCAGATCTTCCAGCCGGTTCAGGTCGCCATACTCGAAGGGCAACGCTGTGCCCTCCAGGCATTTCGGCACACCGATGGGATCGATGCCATTGAACAGATGATCGGCGAGCCGTTCCACACCAAGGTTGGCCGCCAGATACCAGTCGTGCCAGCCGTGGTA
>CALFPI010000726.1 GCA_937919035.1 uncultured Gemmatimonadaceae bacterium | reverse complement strand
GTTCCTTGGTGGAGCCAAAACGCTGCTCGTCGCGAAGTCTTTCCCCAAGTTCCACTGCTACAGTCTTGCCATACAAATCACCGGAGAAGTCGAGAACATGAACTTCAACGGTGACACCGCCATCCGCAGAAAACGTGGGCCGCTGTCCAATATTGACGACGGCGGTGCATTTACTCTGCTGCTCCCAGCTTGCCCAACCGGCGAACACCCCACGCGGCAGATCCTCAAACGCGCCGACCTGCAGGTTCGCCGTGGGAAAACCGATGGAACGGCCACGACCATCGCCGGCAGTGACAACGCCGGTGAATTCCATCGACTCAAGCTACCACGGACGGTGAGGCAAAAACTCTGACCGGTGCCACCAATCCATCCCTGACCCGACCGATACCGAGGAGGCTTGCACCGGCAAAGATCGCCCGCTCCTGCTCTTCTCCCTTATCATCCGTCGAAACCGCTTTGCCATGAACGAAGGCCTGCCCCGCGTACTCGTCGAGATCAAGTGGCTCCAACACGCCTATGAGGGCGCGGCGTGGCTCAACGTATGCGGCCCGCAGTGCATCAGCTTCGTTACTCTGCAGCGACGCCAAGCTGACAGCGGCATCGGCATGCATCATGCCAATCCGCAAGCGACGCAATGACTCAACATAGGCGCCACATCCCAGGGCCGTCCCAAGATCACGCGCCAACGACCGGATATACGTGCCTTTGCCGCACTCGACAAGAACCTGCAAGTGTGGCGGCTCGTACGCAGTGATCTCGAAACGATCCACCCGCACCGCCCGCGGCGCCAATTCAATCGCTTCGTTGCGCCGAGCCCGCTTGTAGCTTCTCACGCCGTCCACTTTGACAGCCGAATGCGCCGGTGGAATCTGCTCGAGGTTGCCCCGAAGCGGGACCATCGCCGCTTCGAGCTCCTGGTGCGTGGGCAACGACACACCGACCGTCGTCTCGATCTCGCCCTGCGCATCATCTGTCGAGCTTGCTGCCCCTAAGTGGAATGTCGCCACGTACTCCTTATCGCCCCTGCTGATCCAGTCACTGAGCCTGGTCAGTCGCCCAATGCACAGCACGAGTACGCCAGATGCAAGGGGATCCAGAGTCCCGCAATGACCGATGCGGCGGATCTGCAAGGCGCGACGCGCCATGGCCACCACGTCATGTGAGGTTGGTCCCGTCGCCTTGTCGACCACGAGAATCCCGTCGCGGGCTCCATCCATCAGGAGCCTTGCGGCTCACCTTCCTCTGCAACAGACTCCCCTACATCCTGTGCCGGGCGCGGGATTTGGTTGATCAGAGCGCTCACTCTGGCGGCCCGCTCCGAGGTGTTGTCATAGCGCACCGCGATCTCCGGCGCTTGCCGCAAGTGGATTCGGTGGGCAATCTCGCGGCGAATGAAGCCGAGCGCACTCTCAAGAGCTTCGATCGCCTCTCGTTGCGCTTCCTCATCACCAAGCACACTGACGAACATCGTTGCATAGTGCAGGTCGTTCGACAGCTCAACATCCATGACCGTGACAAACCCGAGGCGCGGGTCGCGAAGAGTGGCGACGATCGCGCTCAACTCCCGTTGTAGTTGCTCGCGCACGCGGGACACACGATGGCTCGCCATGCTGTTACTCAGCGCTCTTCAACGAAAAAATCCATGACCTGCACGCGGCTGTCACTCTCGATGAAGCGCACAGCCTTATCGATGACCTGACCGGCATGGTCACCGGCATTGCTGACAACGGCCAAAGCAAGGGTGCTGCGCTGCCACAGATCATTGTGAGCCACTTCCGCCACAGAAATATTGAAGCGATTGTGCAGCCGTTCCTTCAAGCTGCTGATGACTGCTCGCTTGTGCTTCAGCGATTGGGCCTCAGACAGATACAACTGCACCTCGCTTACGAGTACCACACTCAAGGGCATTCACTCCGGCACTTACCCCAGTTCTCACCACGACTAGAGCGAACGCGCAGTCTCGATGATCTCGACCGCTTCGATCAGGTCACCTTCGATAACATCGCTGCGCCCCTCGAGGGACACACCGCACTCAAAGCCTTCCAGGACTTCGCGAACGTCATCCTTGAAGCGACGCAGCGAGGCGATCTGCCCCTCCCACACAATCTCACCGTCCCGTCGCAGGCGCACCTTGTTGTTGCGCATGACCTTGCCGTCCCGGACGATGCTGCCGGCAATGGCCCCCGAACGTGAGGAGGAAAACATCTGCCGCACCTCGATCGTGCCGATAATGCGTTCCTCGAGACTCGGAGTCAGCATTCCGGACAGAGCGGCACGAAGCTCTTCGATGATCTGATAAATGATGCTGTATTCGCGGATTTCGACACCATTGTCGGACGCCATGGCACGTGCCGAGGTTTCAATCGGCACCTGAAAGGCAACGACCACCGCCGCCGAAGCAGAGGCCAAAAGAACATCAGACTCTGACACGGGTCCCACAGCGGCGTGGATCACACGAATCCGCACCTCTTCGTGGATGATGCTGCCCAATTCCTGCGTGATCGCTTCTACGGACCCATCGACATCGCCCTTGACGACGACGTTGAGATCCGTGATCCGGCCCTCCTGAATGAGATGCTGCAAGTCGCCAAGAGTAACGGCACGGCGCCGTGCATTCTGCTCGCGTTTCACCTGCTGTCGGCGCCCGACGATTGTCTTGGCATCGCGCTCCGAATCAACAACCGTGAAGGAGTCGCCCGCCTGCGGCACACCACTCAAGCCGAGAACCTGCACGGGGCACCCGGGCCCTACTTCCTTGACCCGCTTGCCGGACTCATCCATCAGCGCCCGCACGCGACCACCGAACATCCCGGTGACAAAGGGATCACCGACGCGCAGCGTGCCATCCTGCACGAGCACGGTCGCCACTGGACCTCGACCCTTGTCGAGTTGTCCTTCGATGATCGCCCCGCGCGCACGCTTATCGGGATGGGCTGTCAGCTCGAGGACCTCCGCTTCCAGGAGAACGGCTTCGAGCAGAGCGTCAACACCGGTTCCAAGCGTCGCCGAGATTTCGGCGCAGGATACTTTCCCACCCCATTCTTCGACAAGAACATCGTGCCCGGCAAGTTCACGCTTGATGCGAGCCGGATCTGCTGTTGGCAGATCACACTTGTTGATGGCCACGACGATGGGCACCTTGGCCGCCTTCGCATGATGAATCGCCTCGAGGGTCTGAGGCATGATATTGTCGTCGGCAGCGGCGATAAGAATGACCAGATCTGTCACGCGGGCACCACGGGCACGCATTGCGGTAAAGGCTGCATGCCCCGGGGTATCGAGGAACGTTACGGTCTTCCCGTCGCCCACCTTCACCGAATAGGCGCCGATATGCTGGGTGATGCCACCGTGCTCGCCGCTGACAACATTGGTCTTGCGGAGATAGTCAAGCAGCGACGTCTTGCCGTGGTCCACATGGCCCATGACGGTAACGACCGGTGGGCGCGGCGCGGCCTCGCCCACGTCTTCCTGTTCGGCCAAGCCGTCATCAAAGTCGGCGTCGTCCTCTTCTTCGGCCGCCTCAAGAGCCCGCAGTTCGAAATCGAATTCGTCAGCAACGGTAACCATCGTATCCATGTCGAGGCGCTGGTTGATCGTTACGATCACGCCCAACTGCAGACAGGTCGCCATAACTTCAGCGGAGCGAACATGCATGGCTTCGGCAAGCTCACCAACCGTAGAGAACTCACGGA
>CALFPI010000725.1 GCA_937919035.1 uncultured Gemmatimonadaceae bacterium | reverse complement strand
ACGGGGGGCACCAAAGTACAGCTCTCTTTCACCTCACGTGTGAATAAGACAGGATAGCACACACTCGATACTGGCTCTGCGAAGCAGCCTATGTTCAACAATACATTGACTGGATGGTCGGATAACCACGGTCCGGCAGATCGTCCCACCCCTTTGTTATCAACGCAAACTAGTACCCACTCTGTAGGCACCGTCAAGTCGTCGACCAACACGGCGCGATACCCAGATAACTCCCGGCAGATCAGTATTGCGGGTATTGCCGTGGATTGAGGCAGTATTTGGATATGGCGGGGATCGCATATCCGGATATCGGCCTGTCGTGTCGAAAACGGTGGCTTGGCACTGTGATTGCAGTGCACTCCCCCTTGGAGTCATTCAGACTTCGACGGCACGATGGGAGAACTGCGAGTGGCACGCGGGCGTGATGGGTTCGAGGCCTGGTTGCGGCAGCAACGCCTCATTCCCGACAAGCGGATACCTTTCGCCATCATCTGGGTTGAGCGCTTCCTGCGTTCTCGATCTAGCAGGCCACGAGAGAGTTGGAACGACTCCCTTGAAGCCTTCCTGCAGGATCTCGGCAGGAGTGGCAGCGAGGCCTGGCAACTGCGGTCTGCTGCGGAGGCCGTCACCCTCTACTTCGGTCAATACTGTGTGCAGCGGGTGACACGAGTGTCCCCGAATGAGGGCACGGCCCGTGACGACGGCGTGGTGCTGGATCCATTGGCTGAGATGCGCCGGATTCTGCAACTCCGGCACTACTCGCCACGCACGGAACAGACCTATATGGGCTGGGCCCGGCGTTTCCTCGAGCATCTGCAGGGTACGGGAGATTCACCGGACCCCGCGTCGGTGAAGGCCTACCTCAGCCACCTGGCCACGGTCCGCAATGTCGCCTCATCCACCCAGAACCAGGCCTTCAACGCGTTGCTCTTCCTTTGCCGCAACGTGCTTCACGTTGATCTGGGCGATATGGGTGGCACGGTGCGCGCCCGTGAGGGACACAAGCTACCGGTGGTGCTTTCCATCGAGGAGGTACGGTCCATACTGGACCACACGTCCGGTGTGAGTCGCCTGATTCTTGAGCTGGTCTATGGCGGCGGCTTGCGTGTTGGCGAGGTCGTGCTTCTGCGCGTGAAGGACATCGACTTCGATGCCGGCACTGTAACGGTTCGCGCCGGCAAGGGTGACAACGATCGCACGACGTTTCTGCCGTCACGGGTGACCTCCGTTCTGCGACAACACCTGACGGGGGTCAGGGCGATACACGCCAAGGACCTGGCCGCTGGCGCTGGGTATGCGCCGATGCCAAGTGCCTTGGCCCGCAAGTACCCCAATGCCTCCCGCGAGTGGGCCTGGCAATTCGTCTTTCCCTCTTCAGCGCTGCAAGCGGGCGACACGGGAACCATTCACCGCTGGCATATCGCTGCGGCAACCGTGCAGAAAGGCATGAAGACCGCCGTGCGGCGGGCCGGTGTCGGGAAGATGGCCAGCGTGCACACACTGCGTCACTCCTTCGCCACACACCTGTTGATGCGGGGTGTCGACATCCGCCGGATCCAGGAACTGCTCGGTCACAGGAGTGTGGACACGACCATGATCTACACCCATGTCATGCGCACGATCGCGCCCGATTTGCGCAGTCCCCTCGATGAATTGTAGCGCCTGACGATGCGACCCCAGGAACCTTCATGCTCAAGTGAAGAGAAACCACCGATGTCAGGCAATATCGAAACACGTGTGATCGGGTTCTTCGCTTACACGTCGCTACTACACTGCATTTGCGATGGCGATGCATGCGTCGTGGTCGCCTCGAAAAAGGTTCTGAAACACGAGCCCGGTCTGCGCAGCCGGAAAGGAGTCCGGATCCGGAAGACGAATTTTGGCGAGATCCTGCAGGGGTTGTCCATCGGTGCGGCGTACGCCTTCGACCGAACTGCCTTCCTGCGCTTCCGGCGATGCGCCGAACAAGTGGGACTCGGGGTTGAAGCGCCGGGAACTGCCAGGACTCACTCTTCCCTCTCACGCACCTCCGACTCAATCCTCTTCGGATCTCGGGCGCAGTGAAAGAGACCGATGACGATAACATCCTCTGCGTGGATCTCGTAGTAGATCGTATAGGGAAACCGTGGCAGCAGCCTTCGGCGTATCTGATCTCTGACGATCTCATGCAGAAGGGGATTCTGAGGCAGCGACTGAGCCGAAAAATAAAAGGCCTCAAGGAACTCCTCCCCGAGGCCAACTCGTCTCTCCTCGTACCAGGCGTAGGCCGAGAGTGCGTCATCCTCGACCTCGGCGAGGAACCGAAGTCGGTAACTCACTGTCGCATCTGAACCCGTTGTTGGAGCTCCTCCAGACTCAGCAGCCTCCCAGGACTGGAACGGTGACGATTCAGCCTTCGCTCCAGTTCATCGATGTGGCTCTGTGGCACTGGAACCGACTGTGGATCCGTGGAGATGTCGTCCCAAATCTCCTCGACCAAAAGGAGTTTCTCTGCCTGGGTAAGGTCGCCAAATCCAGGGATTTCAACAGGTCTCATGTAGAATCATGCCTCCGATGGACGAAGCGCTCTGCTTTAGTTCTGAGAAAGATAGATCGTGAGTCGAGCCCGCTCCAACGAAATTTCGGTTGTCGACGGTCGTAGCATGAAGCACCGGGGGACAAAGAAGATCTCAAGGTCCGACATTGGTCACAACAGCACCAGGACTTGCGATTATTGCCGTGCCCGGTACAGCTTTGTTCCCATGGAGATCATCGAATACGACAGCAGCGACACGTTCCTGCAACGCGCCACCCCCGTGCTGAGCCGCAACGAGGCCTTCACTGGCTTGCTCTACGGTGTCGCCGATCGTGTCGGTCGGGTCGCCGACGCTGATCCCGCCAACGATCCCCCCTTCCTGGCAACAGTGGAAGACGGCAACGGGGTCCAACTGATTGCCATCATGACCCCTCCCCATCGCCTGCTGCTGCACGCAGCCAACGATGGGGCCGATGCTGTTGTACTGCAGGCACTGGCCGACCATATGCGTGGCACGGGCCGACGGCCGCCGGGCGTCCTGGGTCCGCAGCCCTTGCCCGAGACCTTTGCCGGGATCTGGTGTGGGGACCCCGCCCAAGGTGTCGGCCAGACTGTGACCCCGGGTCTGGCCATGACGGTCTATGAATTGCGCCAACTCAGCTACCGCGGCAGTGCCTCCGGCAGCTACCGCCACGCGACGCTGGCCGATCGCCAGCTTCTGGAGGACTGGACCGAGACCTTCTTCCACCAGGTGCATGGCCGTCCGCCCATCGGGCAGGAAATCGGCGCCGTCGCGCGCCGACTGCCCAAGGGTGAGTACCGCATCTGGGAAGATGGCGGCGAGCCCGTGAGTTTTGTGGCGCAGGCCCGACCGACGCCGACGGGCATGGCGATCAATGCCGTGTTCACGCCGCAGGCGTGGCGCGGCCGAGGTTATGCCACCTCCTGCGTGGCAGCCCTGTGCGCCGAGATCCTGGCTGGCGGCAAGAGCTTCTGCACACTCTTTGCCGATGTCGACAACCCCACGGCCAACGGCATCTATCGGCGGATCGGTTTCGAGCCCCTGGGTCAGTTCGTCGAGCTCGACTTCACGTGAGTGCTGCCGATGTCGAGGCGCGCGGCGTGTATCTCGACATCAAGGGCCTGCGCGACAGACCGCCTGTACTGCTCGGTATCGCCGTGGATGACACCTTCGAGCAGGTCGTCACCGATGCCGTCTTCGGCGACGCCGCCCTGGCCAAGGATCTGCGGGTCAACGCCTTCGACGATGAGATCCGCGCCCTGATGGCTCGCTGTGCGCGCGAATCGCGCCGGATCTTCGCCTTCTCCTCGCACCTGCTCGACGTCGTCGACCACTACACGCCGGCGGCGACGGCCTTCTCCGGCCTCTTCGAGGATGCGCAGGAGATGGCCCTGCTCTGTCACGAGAAAGCGAATCGCCGGGACACGGCCGCCTGGAGTCTGGCCGAGCATCTTCAGGACCTGGGGCAACCCCAGCCGAAACACCTGGGCGCGAAACACACCGCCAGTCGCCTGCGCTACGTGGAACTGCAGTTGCGCAAGCATGGCGCCTATACCGCCATCAGTGGTGGCGCCAAGGCGAAGTGGACCAAAGTGCTGCAGCAGAACCGGAGTGATACCTGTGGCACGCGTGCGATCGTTGTGCGTGCAGCGCGGGAACTGGGGTAACGATCCCGCCAAACCCGTCGCGATCGGACCCGTCGTGATCGCACCCGTCGTCAGGCAACGCGCGGCATCTCTTCCGGGGCATCCCAGATTTCCGGTGTCAGTGGCGCCATGCCATGGGCCACCCGAGCCTGGTCACAACGCTCGTTATGCACCCCCTCAAACCACGAGGGCGCAAAGTCGCTGCACGTCGAGGATCGTTGCTCGTAGATCGAGCAGTGCACACTCACGCCGACAACCCCCTGCAGTGCCACACACCGCGGGGCCACCTGATTCGTCCCCCGCATCGCCCGGTGCAGGTCGTTGACCTGTTCAGTCAACTCGATGGGCACACCACCAGGCGTGGCGTCATCCGCCTCGGCCCAGTAGAAAGAGGCGCGGAAGAACGCACAGCAGGCACCACAATTCAGACACGGGTTTGGCAATGGGCAGGCTCGAAGGAGGGGATGAAAATATAGGTGTTGCCGTTGCGATAATGCGCAATTGCTTCGGAGCGTGCGATTGGCATGATTATCCCTGGCACGTTTGCGGCGTCGGCGCCTGCGGCGTCGCCACCCGACTCCGCACGAAGAAAGGCCCGTCACAATGCACCAGGTGAGACCAACAACAGGTGACTCGAACTGGTTCGTCAACGATCGCTTCGGGTTGTTCATCCACTGGGGCCTGTACGCCCTGCCGGCACGGCACGAGTGGGTGAAGCAGCGCGAGGAGATCCCCGGCGACGTCTATGACTCCAAGTACTTCACCCGCTTTGATCCCGATCTCTACGATCCAGACGTGTGGGCCGCCGCCGCCAGCGATGCCGGCATGAAGTATTTCGTCGTCACCACCAAACATCACGATGGCTTCTGCTTGTGGGACTCCAAACTCACCGACTACAAGGCGACGAACACCCCGGCGCGCCGCGATCTGATCGGGCCCATGGCCAAAGCCTTCCGCGATCGCGACATGAAGGTTGGCTTCTACCATTCACTGATCGACTGGCACCATCCGAACTTCGTCATCGACGATCTGCATTCCATGCGCAATCATCCCGATCGCGCCGAACTCAACAAGACGCGTGAGCAACAGCAGTACATCGAATATCTCCACGGGCAGGTGCGCGAGCTGCTCACCGACTATGGCAAAGTCGACATGCTGTTCTACGACTTCTCCTACCCCGCCGGTTCGCGCGGTCGTGCCGCAGATTCTGTCGGCAAGGGCCGCAGGGACTGGGACAGTGAGGCCCTGATCAAGCTTACCCGTCAGTTGCAGCCCGATATCCTCGTCGACGACCGCCTCGACCTGTTCGATGTACCGGGTGGCTGGGACTACCGCACGCCGGAGCAGTTCATGCCGCGTGCCTGGCCCACGGATGAGGCCGGCACCAAGGTTGTCTGGGAGACGTGCCAGACCTTCTCCGGCTCCTGGGGCTACCACCGCGATGAATCCAGCTGGAAGAGTGTCGACCAGCTGCTACGGATGCTGATCGAAGTCGTCAGCAAAGGCGGCAATCTGCTGCTCAACGTCGGCCCCACCGGGCGCGGTGAGTTCGACGATCGCGCCCTCGACCGGTTGCGGGGCATGGGCGCGTGGATGCGGCGTCATGGCCGTGCCATCTACGGCTGCACCGCCGCGCCCCCGGAGATTCCGACACCACAGAATTGCTGCCTCACGTGGAACCCGCAGACCAGGCGACTCTACGTGCACATCCTTGCCTGGCCCTTCAAACAGCTGAGTCTCGACGGCCTGGCAGGCCGCGTCGAGTACGCCCAGCTGCTCAATGATGCCTCCGAAGTCTTCCTGCGCGAGCCCACGCCCCATCAGTTGGAGATGGGTGGTGCCGATGCCGGCGCCGTCGTCCTCGACCTGCCCGTGGAACAGCCCCGTGTCGAAATCCCCGTGGTGGAGTTATTTCTGAAATGAAGATCACTGCCATCAAGGCCTACCCCGCGTGGGTCGGCTTCCGCAATCAGTTGCTCGTCAAGGTGGAAACGGACGAGGGCATCCACGGCTGGGGGGAGTCCGGGCTTTCCGGGCGCGAGCTGGCCGTGCAGGGCGCCGTCGAGCACTACCGCGAATTTCTCATCGGTCGGGATGCGCGCAATCCCGGCGCGCTGTGGCAGGAGATGTATCGCAGCCAGTACTTCGAGGGGGGCCGGGTGCTGACCGGGGCGATTTCAGCCATCGACATCGCCCTGTATGACATCCTCGGCAAAGCTCTCGGTGTGCCCGTCTACCAGTTGTTGGGTGGCAAACAACGCGACACCATTCCCTGCTTTGCCACCTTTGGTGGCGGCACCACCGAAGAGCTGATCGACAACGCACGACGGCTGCTGGACAAGGGCTGGAGTGTCATGCGCACCGGTTCGACCAGTCGGCCCGCACGGCCTGCCGGTGTTTTCGAACCACGTGAATCCATCGGTCCCACCGCCGAACGGCTCACGGCGCTGCGTCAGGCGCTGGGTCCCGACCCCGTCATCGGCATCGACTACCATCACATGCTGTCTGTCGCTGAGACGGCCTCCCTCTGCCAGCGCCTGCCACCGGGGACGCTGGACTTCCTCGAGGAACCGATTCGCGATGAATCGCCCGAAGCCTACGAATCCCTGCGCACCATGGTGGACGTACCCTTCGCCATCGGCGAGGAGTTTGCCAGCAAGTGGCAGTTCCTCCCCTATCTGGAGCGTGGCATCACCCAGTTTGCCCGGATCGATGTCTGCAACGTCGGTGGCCTGACGGAAAGCATGAAGGTCGCCGCCATGGCCGAAGCCCACTACATCGACCTCATGCCGCACAATCCACTGGGTCCGGTGTGTACCGCAGCCACCGTACATCTGAGTGCCGCCGTGCCCAACTTCGCCTGGCTCGAAGCACGTGTGTCCCCCACCGAACAGTTGCAGGCGCACGACGAGGAGTTGTTCCCCGTACAACTGCAGATGGAGGGGGATCGCTACCTGGTACCCGATGTGCCGGGGCTGGGGATCGAGGTGGATGAGGAACGGCTGGCGGGCCAGCAGTTCAAGTTCTGGGAAGCGCCGCACCTGCGGCGACGGGATGGGTCCTTCACCAACTGGTAGAGTGTCAGCAACCGTGGAGAAGAAATGAACGGACGTGAGCGTTTTCTCACCGCCCTGCGGCGGCAACAGCCGGACCGTGTGCCCGTCTGGGAACTGATCGTCAACGAACCGACGCGCTCCGCCTGGGGCGCCACCTCGTTGGAGGAGTTCGTCGAGGCGGAGGATCTCGACGGCATCACCGTCTTTGAGGATACGCCGCTGACGCCGGTGCAGGCCGACGACATCGGCATGGCGGGCATCGGCTCCGCTGCCAGCGATCACTGGCAGGTCGTCTGGCGGCAGACCGACGTCGGTATTCCCTACCCGGAGAGTGGTCCCATCAGCAACGCCGCCGATCTGGCCGCCTACAGCCCGCCCGACCCCGACGACGACGACCGTTTGGCGAGCCTGCGCTCCGCCGTAGCGCGCTTCAAGGGCGAACGGGCGATCCTCTTTCTCACGCACGACGCCTTCGAGTTTTCCCACTATCTGCTTGGTGGCATGGACCGGCTGCTGATGGCCTATCTCGATGCACCCGACTTCGTGCACGATCTGGCGCAGATGGTGATGGCCTACAAGATCCGGCTCATGAAGAAGGCCATCGCTCTCGGCGCCGACGTCATCGTCTCCGGCGACGACTACGCCGCCACCCACGGGCCCGCCATGTCCCCCGGGCACTTCCGTGAGTTTGTCCTGCCCTACCTCAAGCAGAGTGTCGGCGTCGCCCACGAAGCCGGCGTGCCTTTCATCAAACACACGGACGGCAACATCTGGCCCTTGCTCGACATGATGGTCGACGAAGCCGGCATCGATGCCATCGATCCACTGGAGCCGCTCGCCGGCATGGACATTGGCCGTGTGAAGCAGAAGTACGGCGACCGCATCGCCGTCATGGGCAATCTGGACTGTACGGAACTGCTGTCCAATGGGACGCCGGAAGAGGTGGAAGCGGCGGTGCAGGAGACCATCGCCAAGGCCGCACCTGGGGGCGGCTACGTGCTGGCCTCGAGCAACTCCATCCATCCCGCCGTGCAACCGGCGAACTACCGCGCCATGATCCAGGCCGCGCGCCGCTGGGGCACGTACCCACTGGATGCAGCAATGATTGCTGCCGCGCAGCAGCGTGACTACTGCGCCCGCTGGCGCTAGTCCCCGACGGACCCTTCGGCCGGCAATTCGGCCAGTAGTTCGTCGAGTCGGGCCTGCAAGCGGGTTTCCACCGATTGGTTGATGTACACCGTTGCCAGCGCGCAACTGTCACACACCGCAGGATCAGGCAGCCAGGCGAGGCCGCTGACGCCGCGGCGGATGTTTCCCAGAAGCCCACCATCAGTGACAGTGCCGATGGACTGCGTCCGACGCACGGCGTGGGCGCCGCAACGAAACTGCAGCCCATCAGGGGTGATGGCCGCCTGTGTTGGGGCTACGTGGCAGGATTTAGCCAAAGCCAGGCGCCCATATTGCCCCCTGGCGGCGTTGTCCGCATAGGTCGCCAGGTCCCCGTGTTGCGCAACACGCTGATAGGGATTGCGGAAGGGCCCGAACAGGGGGGCTCGTTTATCCTCCGGCATGCCAAGCTCGATCTGATAGGCTTCCCAGATCGCGGCGATCTGCTCCCAGGCCGGCCCGTACAGCCGCTCCACCTCTGCTGCCGTCGAACGCAAATCATCATTGGCGTCGCCGCCGACGGGGATCAGATGCGGCAACAGATCATAGTACAACGCATGCCCCTTGGGCACGCGTTTCTTGCGTGCCAGCAGGAAGGTGAAGAGCTCGGTTATGTGCTGCACGTTGTGTCGTGTCAGGACGCAGTTGATGTGAATCTCAGGGCCCTCCACCCCCACAAGTTCGCGCGCAAGCTGCAGGTGGTAGATCCCTTCCAGCACTCTGGCCTGGCGCCCGGCTTCCCCCCACAGTGCATCCTGCGCGGACGCGTCCGGCGTGTCGAGGGAGATGTGCAGTTTCGCCGTGCCCACCTTGATCAACCGCAGGGCAATTTCAGGCGTGATGAGCGACGCATTGGTGTTGATGTTGACCGCCGCTCCGCGACGACTGGCATAGGCAACCAGACCCTCATCTCCCCAGATGTCCTGTTCCAGCGTCAGGACCTCGCCACCGGTGATGTAGATGTACGGCCCCTTGCCCCCATTGTTGCGTGTCGCCGCATCGATGACGCTCTTCCAGCCCTCCACATCAACATCGGGTTCCTTCCACGTCTGCGTGCAGTAGACACAGCGCGGATCGAAGTTGCAGCCATAGGTAAGGGTCAGGCCCAGGAAGGACAGCAACGGTTCCTTGCCGCGCAGCCGCGGCGGCCAGCAGCCGATGGCGGCCAGCAGCGTCTCCCGATCATCGCGGCCGGCAACGATCAGACGCCGCACGTGGGTCTCGTTGAAGCCCAGCAGTTGCTCGACAACGGTATCGATGAAGTCCCGCGTCAGGCCCGGCTCGAGGCGATCGCGCCGGACTTCCTCCACCAGGCCGCTGTTGATGGTGTCCCGCCAGGCCGGTGTCTGCAGCAGCGCCTCGAGGCGCACTCGATGCTCGTCCGTGTAGGCGGTAAGATCGGGCTGCAGAGCCGCTGCCGATACCGTTGGCTGGGCGTGGGCCGTCATGATGCGTCGAGCTCAACAACGGATGCCGATCCGGCAAGAGGTGGCAAGGGTCCGGACATCGATCCGTGCACCAGCCCCGGAACCGGCGCCAACTCCCAACCGGCAGCGACAGCCGCCAGGTTGAGTTCGGCGGTGCCCGCCGGCACCAGTTCCTCCACCGCCCGTATCAGACTCTCACGTGTCACGACTTCAGTACGGCCAACGCAGTAACCGAGGGCCACCATGTTGGCGACGATGGCGCGCTCAAAGGTATCCTGGGCCATCTGGGTGAAGGGCGCTCCACTGGCACGATCCTGCAGGGCGATCGGGACGTCGCTCACCAGTTCCGTCTCGATGATCAGCTGCCCGTCGGTGGCCAGATCCTGGCCGTACTTGTTGCACGCCAACTGCGACATGACAAGCATGACGTCCGGGTGCAACACATCCGTGTAGAGGATGGGGCCATCCGCCAGAATCACCTCAGCACGGGCGCCGCCACCGCGCGCCTCAGCGCCGTAGGACTGATTCTGCACGACCTGGCGACCATCGAGCATACCGGCGCGGGCCAGTACAATGCCAGCGAGTACCACTCCCTGGCCGCCGAAGCCGGCGATGCGAATCTCGCGACGATACGGTTCCATGGGCTAGTCCTTCCCGACGTTGGTGGCACCCACAAGTTCACCGACGACCCACTTGTCGGGCAGGTCCGCTGGATCCAGCGCCTCGGCCTGACGCAGGGTCACGGACCGGTCGGCCATGATCTCGTGCATGTGAACCGCCGAGCCTTCCCCGGACAGCTTGCCGAACTGCACCGGACACTGGGTCATCACCTCGATGAAGGCGAAACCCTTGTGCGCCATCCCCCGCTGCACGGAACGGGTGATGAAGCGTGGCTGTGCCGTTGTCCAGCGTGCGACGTACGAAGCGCCCGCTGCCTCCACGAGCCTGCACAGATCGAAGGGACGACCCTCAGCCCCGTAGGGCGTCGTTGCCGTCTTCACACCCTCCGGTGTTGTGGGCGCCACCTGACCACCCGTCATGCCATAGATGCGATTGTTGACACAGATCACCGTGAGATCGAGATCGCGTCGCGCCGCGTGAATCAGGTGATTGCCGCCGATCGCCGTCAGATCCCCGTCCCCGCTGATGACGACCACCTGGGTCTGCGGTTTGGCCAGTTTGACGCCCGTCGCAAATGCCAGCGTGCGACCGTGTGTGGTATGCAACGTATCGGCATTGAAGTACGGGCTTGGGATCCAGCCGGCGCAGCCGATGCCGCAGACAAAAACGAAGTCGTCCATATCCGCCCCGTCCGCATCGATCGCCCGCAGCACGCTGTGGGCGATGACACCGTCGCCACAGCCGGGACAGAAAGTGGTGACCTCCGAACCGGGCCGCAGGTACTTGGCCATCGGATGGGTTGCTGTGGTCGTTGTCATGCCGCCATTGCCTCCAGCACGTCCGTGGGCCTGTGCAGGGCCCCCAGAATTCGGGGGGACAGACCGTCGACTTCGCTGTAGCGACCGACGGCGGCCTGCACGTAGGGGAGCATCTGACCCATGTTGTTTTCCAGCACGAGGACCCGCTTGGCCTCCCGGCACAGGGACACGAGTTCGACATCGGCGAAGGGCCATACCGTGATCGGCCGCACCCAGCCCACACGCTGACCCTGTTGCCGCGCCCGGGTGGCGATCGCCTGCGCCGCCCGGCCCACCAGGCCCCACCCGACAAGAATGATTTCCGCATCTTCCGTATCACCCGAGGCGACCTCCACCAGATCATCACGAACCCGGCGAATCTTGCCACTGAGACGACGCACGTAGTGGTCGAGGGCCTCCGCATCGACGACGTTGCGCATACCCGCCTCATCGTGACAGGAGCCGGTGACATGGGCTTTCAGGCCGCGACCAAAAAGCGGCATCGGCGCCACCTGTTCGTCGAGAAAACGTGCGGCGCCGTTGTCGGCAACACTGGCAACACGCCGGTTGACACCTGCGCACGCCTGTGCCGGCATCGTCACGATTTCCCGCATGTGGCCCACGGCAGCATCGGCCAGCAGAAACACCGGAGTGCGCAGGCGCTCCGCCGTGTCGAAGGCGCGCACCGTCAGGTCGAACATCTCCTGGGCGGAGGAAGGCGCGAAGGCGACGGTTTCGTAATCGCCATGCGAACCGCGGGCGACCTGCACCATGTCACTCTGGGAGGGCACTGCGGGGATGCCCGTCGACGGCCCACCCCGCTGGACATCAACGATGACACAGGGCGTCTCCGTGCCGACGGCGTAGCCAAGATTCTCCTGCATCAGACTCAGGCCCGGGCCGGATGTTGCCGTCATCACTTTGGCCCCCGTCCACGAGGCGCCGATGATCGCTGCGACGGAGGCGATCTCATCCTCCATCTGGATGAACACCCCATCCCGCGGGGGCAACTCCCGCGCCAGATGCTCGGCGATCTCCGTTGCCGGCGTGATCGGATACCCCGCAAAGAAACTGCAACCCGCAGCCAGAGCCCCCTCAGCGCAGGCAACATTGCCCTGCAGCAGACGTTGTTCGGCGGGTATGACGGTAGCGGGCATAGCGGTTGTCTCCTAGACTGCGGTGGTCGCCATGGCGGGACGCTCCAGCCAGATCGCCAGGTCGGGGCAATGCAGCACACACAGTCCGCAGCCGTTGCACAGTTGCGCCGCCTGTACTTCGACGGGATGTACACCGCGACTGTTCATGGCGTCCGCCTGGCGCAGCACGTCATGCTCACAGACGGTCAGACACAGACTGCACCCCTCGGTGCCTTTGCATAGAGCCGGGTCGACGTGTACGACGAACTGTTTTCTGGATGCCATACCTTTGCGCTCCTTCCACCCTTCTGTCAGGTAACGACTGCATGGGTCGACGACGACGCATGATCCGGCGCCAGCAGGCGTCGCACCAGGTCCACGATGCAACCAGGCGACGCCGCCACGGGGACACCCGCCGCCTCGAAGGCGGCGATCTTGTCCACCACGGCGCCGGCACCCTCGCGTACGAGCGCCCCCGCATGGCCCATGGGCACGTCTGCCACAGCGCAACGACCGGCGACATAGGCCAGCAGTGGCGTACGCATGCCCTGCGCAACGAACCGGGCTGCCCGCTCCTCCTGCGTGCCGCCGACTTCACCAACAAGCACCACGACCCGGGTCTCCGGGTCTTCGTCAAACAGTTGCAGCAGTTCGACGATATCGGTGCCGACCACCGGATCGGCGCCCAGCCCAACGACGGTACTCTGTCCGATGCCGGCGGCCGACAATTGCGCACTGACCTCGTAACTCAGGGTGCCGGAGCGGGACACGATCCCCACAGGACCGGGTGTGAAGAAGCGCGCCGGCATGATCCCCACCTTGCACTGCCCGGGGGTGATGACGCCGGGTGTCGCCGGACCCACCAGCCGGGCACCGGCATCCTCGACGCGGCGACGGATGCGCATCGTCGTATGTACGGGGATGCCCTCCGTGATGAGCACCAGCATCCGGATGCCAGCGTCGAGGGTCTCGGCCACTGCATCCTCGGCGACGGCCGGCGGCACGAAGAGCAACGACATGTCGGCACCACGGACGCGCACAGCATCGCCGACATGATCAAAGACCGGCACACCTTGTTCGACGGTACCCCCTTTGCCCGGGGTCACGCCGGCGACGATTTGGGTGCCCTCGGCGAGCATATACGTCGTCTGCGCCCGACCGACGCGCCCGGTGATGCCCTGTATGAGCACCCGTGTGTCGCGGTTGACGAGGATGCTCACGCCGCCACCTGCATACGGTCCAGCAGCACCTTGACGGCGGTCTCCGTGGCGACGTCGGCGACGACGGTCACACCCGCAGCCTGGAGAATCTCCCAGGTCTCTTCCTGATGGTTGCCCAACGCCTTGGCCACGACCGGTACGTCGACGCCGGCGGCCATCACATCCGCCACGCCCAGCGCTCCCTCGTGGATCGGATTGATACCGCCGTAGACGTTGATGAGCACGCCGCGCACGCCGGGGCACGCCAGCACACGCTTCATGGCGCACGCCATCAACTCACGCGTGATCCCACCCCCGGTCTCGAGGAAATTCGCCGGCGTCGCTCTTGCCGAAATCAGATCCATCGTCGCCATACCGAGGCCGGCGCCGGAGCAGATGATGCCCACATCACCACCGAGTTCGACGAAGGTCATGCCGCCGTAGCGCTCGCGCCGGGCGCCACCACCGGTGTCTCGCAACGGCAGACCCGCCAGTTCCCGCGCGGTGTCATCGACTTCGATCACGGCGTCGACAGCGACCACACGCCCGTCCGTCAGGACCGCCAGGGGATTGACCTCCACCGTCAGCGCCTGCTGTGCGGCGAAGACGGCCCACAGGCACAGAAGGATTCGGGTCAACTCGCCCGCCGGTTCCAGACCGGTGCCGCCCACCCAGGCAGCGACGTCCGCGGCGACGGGGCCCGTGAGCGGGTTGACGAGATGTTGCCAGGGCGCCACGCCGGTCCGGGCATGGGCCTCGATGTCGATGCCACCGGCCCCCAGCAGCAGCAGCGGTGCGCCGCGCACGGGGTCGATGGTGACCGCCGCGTACAACTCCGCCGCGATGGGGACGTGCGCTTCGACGAGCAGTTCGGTGGGCAGCAGGCCGCGACAGGGACGTTGGAGCATGGCGGCGGCACGGGACCGCGTCTGCTCCATGTCGTGGGTGACCTCGATGCCGCCGGCGTGGCCGCGGCCACCGGCCAGCACCTGTACCTTGAGCACCACAGGCAAGCCCAGTCGTTGCGCCGCCCGCGCCGCCTCCTGCGCGTCGGTGACGACTTCGCCCGTTGGTACTTCAATGCCGGCCTCCCGCAGGAGGGCCTTGCCTTCGTATTCGTGCAGTCGCACGGGTCTCTCCTGTGCGAAGAAGCGAGCAACCGTCGTGCCCGCTGCCGGAGGATCAGGGGGCGGCGGATCCACGCACCACGGAGGCGTGCAGGTGAGTCCTCTGCATCTC
This sequence comes from uncultured Gemmatimonadaceae bacterium, assembly GCA_937919035.1. Lineage (GTDB taxonomy): Bacteria > Latescibacterota > UBA2968 > UBA8231 > UBA8231 > UBA8231. The sequence continues at coordinate 1,690 of CALFPI010000725.1, read as the reverse complement.
ATGCGAGACATGCTTGTCCCTGTTGGTCGGTGATCGGGGCATGGACGCGACAGTTTCGGGCCTACAGATCACTGCCGAAGCCGAGTGCGCCGGTCTCGGTCTGGCCCTTGCTGTGAGTTGCAGGGTGGGGGCAAGCCAGAGGAGTGAGAGAGATGGGAGCGCTATGAGCTACGAAATCGGCATGGCCGCGCTGCGCCGTGAACCGGCGGCACGCCTGGCACATACGGAGTACTGCAGCAACTACGCCCTGGTGCGCGCCGTCACGGGTCGCGATCCACGCACCGACAGTGATGCCTGGCAGGCCTTCCACGATGCCTGGGACATCGACTTCGTGTGGTCCACCAATGACGGCCCCGTACCGTGGGAACAGCGCGGCCGCGTGACCGACATGGGCCACGCCGAGTTCCTTGAGGATGGCATCGACCGGCGCGATGCAGTCGCCTGCCCCTTTACCAGCGTCGAGCAGGTGTGGGCCTTCGATGCCGTCGAGGAGTACGGTCTGCCCGACTTCGGGGAACTGGTCCGCTTCTACGAACAGCGCTACCAGGCGGGACGCAACGAGCACGCGCGCCAGGTGTTCCCTGGGGGGTATTACAAGACCATCGTCTCGGGCATGATCCACACCTTCGGCTGGGAGATGTTGCTCGAGGCCGCCGCCGACCGACCCCGTTTCGAGCGCGTCATTGACGGTTTCTTCCGCCTCTCCCTGCACCACTATCAGGCGCAGGCGGAAACATCGATCGAGGCCTTCATCTGCCACGACGACATGGTCTGGTCCCAGGGGCCGTTCATGCACCCCGACTTCTATCGCAGTGCGATCTTCCCCCGCTACAAAAAGCTGTGGGAACCCCTGCGGGAGGCCGGCAAGATTCTGCTGTTCTGTTCGGACGCGACCTTCACCGAATTCCTCCCCGACCTGGCTGCCGCCGGTGCCGATGGCTTTATCTTCGAACCGATGACGTCTCTGGAGGCCGTCGTCGAAGCCTACGGGTCCTCCCACGTCATCATCAGCAGCAAGGTCGATTGCCGCACCCTCACCTTCGGCACCCGTCTGCAGATCGCCGCCGAAGTCGACGCGACGCTGGCATTGGCGACAAAATGCCCGGGGTTCATCTTCGCTGTGGGCAACCATATCCCGAGCAATGTGCCCGTGGACAACGCCCGCTTCTACATGGACTACGTGCGCGAGGGCTGGCACCGCTAGCAACGCTCAACTGCAGAACCGCTGCGACTCCTCCACCAGGGCCATGAAGTTGCGTGCTCCGACCTCGGTATACGTGCCGGATGCGGTGCCACCGAGACAGAAGCCGCTGACGTGGCCCACGGCTTCCAGATGGGCTCTGCCCATCTGCCGTACCGTGGCTTCATCCCGCGTCTCCAGCACTTCCATGTCATCCAGCCCCCCCACGAGGCAGACGCGGTCGCCGATGCGGCGATGGGCCGCGCCCAGATCGACATTGCCGTACGGCGGCACCTCCAGAGGATCGAGAAAATCGATGTCGAGATCGGCGAAGGTTTCCAGGTAGGTGTCGACGTAGCCGTGATTGTGGTAGTAGGCCAGCGCCCCATGTTTGTGCATCACGTCGACCAGTTCCGTATCCCACGGCCGCACGAGCGCCTCAAAACCGGCGGGGCCCAGTTGCTCGGTGGCATACTCGCCGCCGACGATACGAAAGGCATCCACGCCGGC